>PWEL01000031.1 GCA_003553945.1 Mollicutes bacterium
GCGCCCTGATGATCCGCGGGAAGGCCGATTACATCGAAAGGCACTGGGGCGCCATCCAGAATCAGAAAGACCCCCGCTTCACAGGCTGCAGCATGGAGAGTCTCATATCCCATGTCTTCGCGGCGGTCTTCACGGACAGACCCAAGGGATACAGTCGGCCAATGATGACAAAGCTTCTCGAGCTGCGCACACTCGAGGTCAACGGAGAAGACCTCAAGGCCCTTTATCTAAAACGCCACACGGGCTATGAAACAAGCAAACGCTTAGAAGATAGCCACAATTCGTTTCAAGAAAAAAATCCCCTTCCTGGAAAAAACTGGATGCGCGATCTCTTCAAGCGTATCAATCAGGGTGGCTTCCCACTCCAATCCTATTCATGATTCCTAGTCTCTTGTTTTACCAAGGATTTTCCAATAAGATTTGACACTAGGTGAGCCGTCGGCATATCGGGTGATGGCATGCGCGCATAAAAATTCCGTTTTCATGAAGGGGGTCCCCTGTGCCTTTCACTGCTTTTAAGGCGCTCTTGAAACACGACTATCGAAAGCAGATAAGCCGTTCGTGACAATTATTCATTCAAAGGTCTTGACAGCGGCCTTGTTTTTTTGTATGCTTTTATTAGCAAAGGAAATAGTTGAGTGCTAAAAATCAAAAACTAACCAAGGAGGTCACGCACATGCTGAAACCATTGCACGACAACGTGGTATTGGAAAGAGAGGCGCCTGAAGAGACGACCAAGAGCGGCATCATCCTTTCCAGCAAGGACCAGGAGAAACCAAAGACCGCCAAAGTGGTTGCCGTAGGTCCCGGCAAGGACGACGAACCGCTTTCTGTCGATGTCGGCGATACGGTCGTGTTCAAATCCTACGCGACGACCGACGTCGAGTTCGACGAGAAGGAATATCTGATCATCAAGGAAGAAGACATTCTAGCCAAAGTGGAGGGTGAATAAGCATGAGTAAAGAGATCATCTATTCAAAAGACGCACGCGAGAAGATGCTCAAAGGCGTCGACAAGCTTGCGAGCACCGTGAATATCACACTCGGCCCGAAAGGCCGCAATGTGGTTTTGGAGAAAGAGTACGGATCCCCCCTGATCACCAATGACGGCGTCACCATCGCCAAGGAGATCTCGCTCCCCGATTCTTTTGAGAACATGGGGTCGACCCTTGTCCAGGAGGTCGCCTCCAAGACCAACGACTCCGCCGGCGACGGCACGACCACGGCCACCTTGCTCGCCCAGTCCATGATCCATCACGGACTCAGCGCCGTGGACAAGGGCTTCAACCCCGTATTCCTGAGAGAAGGTATCGAGAAGGCCAGCAAGGCCGTCAGCGACAAGATCCTGGAAAAATCCCAGAAAGTCGAGACCAGACAGGACATCTCCAGCGTCGCCACTGTCTCGAGCGGCAGCGAGGAGATCGGCGAGATCATCGCCAACGCCATGGAGAAAGTCGGCAAGAGCGGCGTGATCCAGGTCGATGAATCGAAGGGCTTCGACACAGAACTCGAAGTCGTCGAAGGCCTCCAGTATGACAAGGGCTACATCTCCCCCTACATGGTCTCAGACCGTGAAAAGATGGAGGTCGAGCTCGAAAACGCGCACGTCCTCGTCACCGACCACAAGATCTCGACCATCAAGGACGTCCTCCCCGTGCTAGAACAGGTCGTCGACAACAACAAGCCGCTCTTCATCATCGCGGACGGCATCGAGAACGAAGTCGTGAGCACCCTCGTCGTCAACAAACTCCGTGGCACGTTCAACGTCGTCGCCACTGAAGCACCCGGCTTCGGCGACAACCAGAAAGAGATGCTCACCGATATCGCCTACCTCACCGGCGCGACCTTCTACTCCAAGGACCTAGACATGGACTTGAAGGATGCCGCGATCGAGAACCTCGGCGTCGCGAAGAAGATCATCGTGACCAAGGACAGCACCACCATCCTTGAAGGCAGCGGCAACAAGGAGATGCTCCAGGAGCGCATTGAAGAGATCGAGAACCAGATCGAGAACACCTCGAGCGAGCACGACAAGAAACAGCTCAGAGAACGCCTCGGCAAGCTAACCGACGGTGTCGCCATGGTCAAGGTCGGCGCCACGACCGAGACCGAGCTCAAGGAGAAGAAACACCGCATCGAGGACGCGCTCAACGCGACCAAGGCGGCTGTCGAGGAAGGCATTGTCGTCGGCGGCGGCTCCGTCCTCGTCGATGCCTACAGAAGCCTGCGCGATGATGTCAAATCCGATGTCGAGGACGTCCAGAAAGGTATCAACGTCGTCCTGAACGCCCTCAAGAGACCCATCTATCAGATTGCGGAGAACGCGGGCTACGACGGCGACGAAGTCAGCGAGCGTCAGATGAATGCGAAGGAGAACGAAGGCTTCGACGCCCGCACCGGTGAATGGGTCGACATGATCGAGAAAGGCATCGTCGATCCCACCAAGGTCACACGCAGCGCCGTGCGGAACGCCGCAAGCATCGCCGCGATGTTCATCACCAGCGAGGTCGCGGTCAGCGAACTCAAGGACGACGACGATGACGACGCCCAGCCCGCACCACCGATGGGCGGCATGATGTAGACAGAAAGAAGTCCACAGATCCGGAATCTGTGGACTTTTTTTATGAGGATTCAAGCAGGCGCTTGTTGCTGAGATTGATCCATATGGCGCCGAGCGGTGCGGTGAGCAGAATGGACAGCACGGCGATGGCGAGGATGATTTCGCCGCCGGCGATCCCCATCAACAATGGAATGGAGCCGATCGCCGCCTGCACGGTGGCCTTGGGGGTGTACGCCCCGACGGCGAAGAACCGCTCCTGCCAGTTCAAATCGCTCTTGATCATCGCCACCATGACCCCGATGCTTCTCGCGAGGAGCCCGAGCGCGATCAGCGCGAGTCCGACGAGGCCGGCGTCGATGGCCACGCTGACATCGACTGCGGCCCCGACCAGCACGAAGAGGAATATCTTCACGAAGACCCATATCTTGTCGAACTTATCCGCGAGCCGCACTCCGACATGCGCGCGTTTCTCGGCGATGACGACCCCGATGGTCATGATCGAGAGCAGCGAGGCGATCATGATCACATCTTCGAGCGCCCGTTCGAACGTCAGGATGAAGAGGCTCAGCGCGAGGACGAGCACGATCTTCTTGCTGTCCCTGAGATGAAAGCGTTCGAAGACCTTCACGACGATGATGCCGATGAGAAGGCCCAGCGCGATGCCCAGTCCGATGGCCAGGGGGATGCCGAGAAGCTGCAGTACGATGTTCGTCTGGGTGCCTATGTAGATGCCCGTGAACATCGAGAACAGCGTGATCGCGAACACATCATCCAACGAGGCGGCGGAAAGGATCATCACCGGGATGCTCTTGTTCATGCCGGTGCCCTTTTTCATCAGCTTGACCATGGCGGGGACGACGACCGCGGGCGAGACGGCGGCAATGACGAAACCCAGCACGCCGCCCTGGACAAACGTGAAATCCAGAAGCCAGATGGATAGCGCCGCGATCGCGAGCCCCTCGGACAGGACGGGAAGCACCGCCATCAGCGAAGCGTTCGGGCCGATCGACTTGAGCTTCTCCGTGTTCAGATTAAGCCCCGCCTTCAGCAGTATGATGATCAAGGCCATCATCCTGAGATCCTCGCTGATGGCGAGGAGGTTCTCATCCAGAAGGTCGAGCGCGTAGGGTCCGATCAGCACCCCCACCAGCAGCATGCCGATGAGCCCGGGGAGTTTCAAGAGCTTGAACAGCTGATTGCCCATCAGCCCGAAGAGTAGAAGCATTGCGACGCTGAATATCATGACGTTTACCTCCATAAAAAAAGCCTGCAATAAATTAAATATTGCAGGCGTCATCAGCTAGTTATAGCGGTTGAGGGCGAACGCCCTCGCCATTCGCAGTGATTTTAACATAGAATCCCGCCCGGGGCAAGGCTTATCGTTTTTCTTGTTTGACGGTTTTCATCTGCTCGGTGAATGTCTGGATGTCATCCTTCTTGATAAGCACATAGCGTGTCTTCTTCCCTTTTGTGCGCGGGTCGTTGAAGCGGAGGACGACCTTGATGTAGCCGAGCCATCCGTAGAAGACCATGGAGGTCTTGAGGTGCGCGAGCGCGCTGTGCGGGAAGCGTTCATCGCGTCCGGAATCCGGATAGCTGAAGGCGAAATGTTCGTCCTCTATCCTGAACGTGAGGGCGTTATAGTATCTGTACTCGCGGTAATAATAGAAGATGCCGCCGAGAAGACTCGCCACGGCGAGGATCACATAGTTCACCAGCCTGTAATGACTGAACCCGTCGATGAAATACCACGCGTCGGGTCTCACCTCGGCACGGTTGAAGACGCTGAAGACGAGGATGATCAAAAGCATGGTGATGATCGCGCCTGCGAGGCAGACAAGCACGAGCTGATAGGGTTTGAGGGTTCCGCTCCTGTATGTGAACCGGGCCATGCCTCACCCCTTCTTCCGTTTCTGCTTGATCTTGATGTAGGCGACCTTGTTCTCGATCTTCACGGAGAAGTCGTCATGTTTTTTGAAGAACGTGATCGGCCGGACGTCATGTCCGTAGTTCCTCGGATGGAACCCCGGGAACTTCTTCTGCAAGAGGTCGGCGACGACGCTCCAATACGCCCACCCGTTGGCCTCCTCATTGGATTTGATGATGTTCTTGAGCTCCTTCTCTATGCGCTCCAAAGGCGTGATGGAGCTTTCGGGCTTCTCCTTGTCCCTGGGCTTTTCTTTCTCCTTTTCCTTCTTCGGCGGTTTCTGATTCTTCTTCTCCTTCGCGAGCATCTTGTCGAGATAGGAGAACGCCTCGCAGGCATTGACGAGGGAGATCGGCGTCTTGCTTTCGCCCATGCCGAAGACGAACATGTCGTCTTCTCTGAGGCGGGTGACGAGCTTGGTGAAATCGCTGTCGCTCGTCACGAGGCAGAACCCGTCGACCTTGCCGGTGTAGAGGATGTCCATCGCATCGATGATTAGGGTGAAGTCGCTAACGTTCTTGCCGGTCGTATAGGTGTTCTGCTGGATGGGGGTGAGGGCGTAGTCGTTGATTTTCTTCTTCCATTCGGAGAGCTGGTTCGTCGTCCAGTCGCCGTAGACGCGGCGATAGTTGATCTTTCCGTATTTGTTCGCTTCATCGATGATCATCTCGATGTATTTCGAGGATATGTTCTCGGCGTCGATGAGCAGGGCGATGTTCCTGTTTTCGGGCATCATGGGGACCCTTCCTTTCTAAAGCGCTCTTCGCGCTGCTTGTGGCTCAGTTCAAGAATCTCTGGGACTGCTTGACGATCGGTTCATAGGTGATGTTCTCAATGGGAACGTCGAAGTACTGGTGGATATAGTAGACATCGACGAGGTGCGAATGCACGGAGGCCTCTTTGCGGACTTCGCCTTCCGCGTCGATATGGACGCGGATGTGCGCGGTCTTGTTCAAGGCGTAGTCCTCGGTCTCGAGGGTGAAGGAGGTGCCGTATCGCTTCGCGATGTCCTGAAACTCCGGCAAAAGCTCGTGGATGATGCTGAAGAGGTCCATGCCGACCTGCACGACGTAGGAGGGATTGAAATCGAAGGCTTCAGGGAACATGTCCTTGAGACCGGCCGAATCGTAGGTCTCGATTTCCATGTTGGCGAGGGCCTGCTCGATGTCCCCCTTGATGTTGGCCTCTTTCAGGCTGAGTATGGTGAGATACGGAGTGTAGACCTCGACGTCGAAGAACATCGTGAGGTTGTAGAATTCATCCTCGCTGAGTTCATAGAAGAGCGAGGCGTCCATGTCGAGAGAAACGGAGACGACGCTGATGATCTCCTCATAGGTGACGACGTCCTTGCGCTGCATCTCGTCATAGTCGTGCAGCGTGTAGCCGTGTCTGTCTTTAGCGTTGAAGTCGATGAAGGGGCTCAGGTCAAGCGTGAAGCGTGCATCGCGGAAGAGCAGTTGGTGCGCCGGGGCGTAGCCGCCGCTCGTGTATTGCTTCGTGTCGGCGCCGACCTCGATGAGTATCTCGACATATTCCGTCTCCTTTGCGAAGCGGAGCGCGAGATGGAACGGGGTGAGCCCGAAGCTGTTCGGGGTGTTCACATCCCACCCGCGGCGCAGGAGGAAGTCGAGGACGAACTCGAAATCATCGCGGTGCTTGTGCTGGACAACGTTCTGGAAGAGGTCCGTGTCGATGAAATAGGTAAGGTCCGAGGTGTCCTCGAGGAGATAGGTGAGGCCCGGATGGAAGGAGAGTATCTCATAGATGACGGTTTTGTCCTTGAGGAGCGGTTTCATCGTATTCAGGTCGATCAGGTAGAGGAAGATGCTGTAGTTGCTCAAGGAGAGAATAAAAAGCTCCTTGACGCTTTCCTCGCTCACCGGGTAGAGTTTATAGAACTGCTTGAAGTATTCCTTTTCGTAGTGTTCGACGATATAGGCGTACATGTCGAGCAGGTGCTCGTCGTTGAAAAAATGCGTCTCCAAGGTCTTCAGAAGGAAATGTTCCCGCTCGAAGATGAGGAGTACGACAAGCAGGGAGAAATCCACGGCATTGACGTAGTCCGTATAATCATAGGCCTCGATGAGGTAGTTGAAGACCTCTTCGGCGTCATAGGCGGCCGCGATCTCGATCGGGTCGAAGAGTGTGTTCTCCTTCGAGGAAGGTTCATAAAGACGCACGAAGGATTCGAGGTCGTCATTGCGGATCGGTTCCGCCCAGTCCAGAACATCGAAGATGTCGTTTGAAAGGATGAAGCCTTTGTAGGTGGCGTACATGTTGCCGTCCCATGTGCTCATATGATCACTATCTTTCTTAAGTCCTGAGTTTAGTAAAAGTCGTCTCTTTCCCAATAGACAGCCTTATTCTATCATACACGTAAGGGAAAAACTACCGTGAAAAACCTGATGAACATGCATGTCCTTGTCATAACGGTATATTATTTCGACTTAATAGTATTAATGCATAATGTGACGGTTTAATACGGACCCATAAAGATTTAATGTTTACATTATCAATTTGTTGTAAATCAATATTTTGGGAGATAAGGTCTTTTAGAAGCGCTTGCCTTAAGTCATTGTTCCATTCAATTCGCGCTCTTTCAGTTCCGTCTTGGTCTGTAATGCGATAATAGCTATTAAAATTTGCGCTATTATAATTTATTGTTATGAGTTGTTTATCCCGAATTGAGTCAAAATCTTTTTCAAAAAAGTTTCTTATAGTTCGTGGAACCCCGGTTGAATTGTGCATTAAAAAGCTTTTGTCTATTTTTTTTATTGCAACATAGTCGTTATTGGTTGGTATGGACCACGAATAATGTTTTTTATAAGCCACCATATCACCCCCTCCTTTGCTCAATTGTTCAAGAAAAGGAACAAAAACAGGGGATATATTCTTCTTCATCCCGCTGTTGTGAATAGTGAAAAAGTTCTTCCTCTGTCATTTCTTCTAGTACTTTTTCCCGATGTTCTTTTAATGTGTAGGGCTTTCCTTGTTTTTTCATAATAGAAACATCCATGTTGAATTTTTTCCTGAAATTTTCTTCCATCTCCTCTTGAGCCCGATATCGTTGAGGCCAGACACGGTATAAGTTTGCGTAGTGATGATGGCCGCCCCGCACGCATCTTCCAGCGCAATTTGCATGATGGAATTGTTTTTTATACATCCTAGGGAGTTCAATTCCCCATTCGTTTTCTATAATAGCGCGTGCTTTCGGTTCCTGACTCATAGACTCTATCATTGGAAAACGACATTCAACAGGTTCTAAGGGGAAGTGTTCGTAATGACTTTTCAAACTCTCAGCCCTATGCTTTTCTTTTGGGCCAATACCAAAATAAAGGATTGGTTCATATCCTTGTAGTCTTACTTCTTCAATGTAGATAAGAGTTTGTTTGACTTTTAATTCTTCTGAACATTGAGCAAACCGAGCATTACCTAAAAACTTATTTTCGAAGAAGACCTCTTCAGGCGTTCTTCCATCCCGTACTTTCGTTATTTCTAGTCCAATATAATCAGCGCATTCTTCTAAAAATCTATAATTGTCTTTATCCTCCCAGAGAGTATCTGTAAAAAACAAAACAACATTTTCTTTATTATATTTATCAGCGACCCATTTCCCTACATAGGAGCTTGAGGCTCCCCCACTAAACATAACAATATGCAACTCTTCTCTATCAGTATTATCCTGCAAAATAGAACTCCTCTCTTATGATATATATTTATTCATTAATTTAAGTACTATTTGCTCAAGTTCAGCATTACTGTAGTAACGCTTAGTGGCATCTATTGTAGCATCAAGATTCATCAGTGTGTTTTCAGCTTTTTTTGAGAGCTCCACATCCTGTACATGTTTTTCTTTACCGTTGATGTATAAGACCTGGAAATTATCGTTGTTTTCAATCTTATTAAAATCATTTATTATGGTACTTTTTAAAGTTTTGAAGCTGCTTTGTGTCCATTTTTCAGCTTCAATATTTTCTATACTTTTAGCATATTCATCAAAGACATTCTTTTCGTCAATCAGCGTTTTAACTAATTTGTTATTTTTTTTATGTATTTGCTTTTGTTGCTTGGCCC
>PWEL01000010.1 GCA_003553945.1 Mollicutes bacterium
GCGCGGCATATCGTGTTCTTGAACTACGACGACAAGCCCGGCTATTCCGGCGTGGACAATCCGCTCTATGAGCGGGAGGAGGGTGTCACGACCCTCTTCGGCGACGCCGCCGAGACTGTGGGTGTCCTTCTAGGAATGCTGGAGTGATTTGAACGAGGCAGTGCGGAAGCACTGCCTTCTTTATTCCCGTCCACGCCTTGAAATTCTATTGAATATAGGCTATAATACGCTTAACACGTTGAAGAAAGAGCTATCGTCCGAAAGGTGCTCCATAGAGAGGGGCGGAAGGTGGAATCGCTCCGGGCGGCCGTGGACGACTTCGCTTTCCGAGTGGCGTTAACAGCGCCCGTAGGCTTGCGTTAAAGCATTGAGCGCGCTTCATTGAAGCGGGGTGGTACCGCGGCATGGTCGTCCCCGCAATGGAACGCGTGTTTTTTTTATCTCGAAAGGACGTGAAGAAGTATGGATGTGAAGGATTTGAACAAACGCATCAAGACCCTTGAAGAACAGCTGATTCAAGCGCTTGAAGAGGTTGAAAGCCAGCATGATCTGCAGCAGGTCAAGTCCCGCTATCTCGGCAAGAAGGCTGAGATTTCACAGCTGATGAGGCACATGAAGGATATCCCCGATGACGATAAGCCCGCTTTCGGCAAGGCGGTCAATGAAGGCAAGCAGCGTTTTACGGAGCTGATCGAGGCGAAACGTGAGGAGATCCGCAAGGCCGAGGTCGAGAGAAAACTACGCGCGGAGCGCATCGACCTCACCTTGGACGCTCCTGATTTCACGCCCGGCAGTGTCCACATACTCAATCAGATCGTGGAAGAGATTGAAGACCTCTTCATCGGCATGGGATATCGTGTGAAAGAAGGGCCCGAGATCGAGACGGATGAATACAATTTTGAAAAATTGAACATACCGAAGGACCACCCCGCCCGGGACATGCAGGATACGCTCTATATCGACGACGAACATCTTCTAAGGACACATACTTCCCCCGTGCAGGTGCGGACCATGCTTGAATACGGCGGTGAGAAGCCGGTGAAGATCATCTGTCCCGGTAAAGTGTACAGGCGTGACGATGACGATGCGACGCACAGTCATCAGTTCTATCAGATAGAAGGTCTCGTTGTCGATGAGACAACCACCATGAGCGACTTGAAGGGGACTCTGCTCAAGGTCGCACGCGCGATGTTCGGCGAGGACCGGGAGATTCGCCTGCGCCCCTCCTATTTTCCTTTCACGGAACCGAGCGTCGAGGTGGATGTGACGTGTGCGAACTGTGACGGCGCGGGCTGCAGCGTGTGCAAGCATTCCGGATATATCGAGATTCTCGGTGCCGGCATGGTCAATAACGCCGTGCTGAAGAGCAGCGGCTATGACCCCAAGCGCTATCAGGGCTTCGCTTTTGGACTGGGCATAGAACGCATCGCCATGCTCAGATACGGTATCGAGGACATCCGTCATTTCTACGTCAATGACCTGCGCTTCAACAGGCAGTTCAGGTAAAGGAGGAAGATCATGAAAGTTTCACTCACTTGGTTGAATAATTATGTATCATTGAAAGGCATTGAACCCAAAACCCTATCGGAAGCGTTCACTTTGAAATCCCAGGAGGTCGAGGACCTCTTTCCGCTTGTCGATGCGGATCATTTGACGATCGGCAAGGTTATTGACTGCCGCTCGCATGAGAACGCCTCCTCGCTCAGCGTGTGCGATGTGGATACAGGCGATGCCACGCGGCAGATCGTATGCGGAGCGGACAACGTCGCCGCCGGACAGAAGGTCGTCGTGGCGCTCCCCGGTTCTAGACTCGCCGGGGGTATGGAGATAGAGAAAACAGAGATCCGCGGTGTCGAATCGAACGGCATGATATGCAGTCTGAACGAACTGGGCATCGACGAGAAGTATCACTATGAAGACGGCATCCATGTGCTCGACCCATCGGCGCCTGTCGGGACGGATGCGCTCGAATATCTCGCTTTCAATGATACGGTCCTGGAGCTTGACCTGACGCCGAACCGTGCCGATTTATTGAGCATGCACGGAGTCGCTTATGAAACAGCGGCCATATTCAACCGCAATCTCTCGATCTCGGACCCTGAGCTGATCACGGCTGAAGAGAAGAATCAAGTGGACATTTCCACCGAGACTGACGGCTGCAGAAGCTATTACGGCCGTGTGCTTGACAATGTGAGCATCGGTCCGAGTCCCCGCTGGATGCAGGCCCGTCTGATCGCGGCCGGCATCCGCCCCATCAACAATGTCGTCGATGTCACGAACTATGTGATGCTCGAGACCGGCCAGCCCCTGCATGCTTTCGATTATGATAGGATCGGCACGGGTGAGGTCGTAGTGCGTGATGCGGAAGAAGGCGAGACATTCATAACACTCGATGATGAGACGCGCACTCTGAAGCGCGGGGATGTCCTGATCACCAACGGTGAGAAGCCCATCGCCATCGGCGGTGTGATGGGCGGTGCACAGACCGAGGTCACGGAAGGGACGTCGTCTATTCTGCTGGAATCCGCAGCGTTCGAGCCCAGACGCATCCGGAGGACCTCCGCCCGTCTGGAATTGAAGAGCGAATCGTCGCTCCGTTTCGAACGCGGCATCGACCCTCAGAGGACGCGGTATGCCCTTGACAGGGCCGCCTCGCTGATAGCCATATACGCGAGCGCATCCGTGAGGGATGGCGTCCAGTACGTGGATAATCAGGCGAAAGGGTCTAAGCCTGTCGATCTGAGCCTCTCCACATTGAACAAGGTGCTCGGGAGCGCCTATAAATCCTCGGAAGTCCGTGAGACACTCAACCGCCTGCGATTCCCGTATGAGGAAGAAGACGGCCTTTTCACCGTGCACGTGCCCTCGAGAAGGCAGGATGTGAACACGTATCAGGACCTCATCGAGGAGATCGGCCGCCTTCAGGATTATAACGCGCTTCCCGATACATTACCGACCACACTTTCCACCGGTGCGCTCAGTGCGCGTCAGAAGATGCGCCGGCGCATCAGGCGGACGCTCACTGGCCTCGGTCTGGATGAAGTGATGACCTATGTGCTGCGCGATAAAGCCCGCGTCAGTGACCTGACTGTTTCAGACGCCGATCCCGTCGAGCTTTCAAAACCGCTCAGCCGGGACCGTCATGCGCTCGTTCTGACACCCCTTCAGGGCATGCTCGATGTAGCCGCCTATAATAAAAACCGGAAAGAGGACCGACTGCATATCTTCGAACTGGGCAAGCGCTACGGATTGAAGGCGGAGAAAGAACGCCTCTCGATCCTCATGCACGGACCGTATCGCCACCGCAGATGGCGCAAGACGCCAGAGACGGACTTCTACACTCTGAAGGGCGTCCTCGAGGCCTTGCAGGAGTCCCTCAACCTTCCCTCCTTCACCTATGAAAGAAAGACCCTGGATCACTATCATCCTCACCAGACCGCCCTGCTCAAGGTTGATGGGGAACTTGTGGGCCATATCGGAAAGCTGCATCCCGAATACGCTTCCGGATACGGACTCGAGGATGTCTATGTCGGGGAACTCGACCTCGACGTCATAGAATCATTGCGGCGGACGGACCATGCCTATGCACCCATCTCCCCTTATCCCGGCGTCGAGCGCGACATAGCGCTTCTCGTCGATGAGGAGACGCCGGCTCAGGCGCTCAAGGAGACCATCGCCGCATCCCTTCCAAAACGGCTGAAGCAGAGCCACGTCTTCGACGTCTATACCGGCGAGCGCATCGAGGAAGGCAAGAAATCCATCGCCATCCGTCTGACGCTCGCCGATCCGCAGGGCACATTGAAGAGCGAGGACATCGACGCGCTCATCTCTAAAGTCATCGAGGCGTTGACAAAAGAGCATGGCGCCCTGCAACGATAAAGGGACCGGCGACGGTCCTTTTTACTATGTGACAGGCTTTCCTGTAGTGAGCGGTGGACCTGTGATATAATGAAGACGGTGATACTATGAATTTCTATGAACACACGCTTGAGAGTCTCGCAGATGAGTTCGAGTCTCTCGGGTATAAACGTTTCAATGCCAGACAGGTATTCACGTGGGTCTATAAAAAGCAGATGCATGATTTCTCCAGAATGAGCGACATTCCCAAGCCCCTGCGCGCTTATCTCGATACGCACTATACGATTGAGACGCTGAAGGTCGCATCCCGGCACGAATCCCGGGACGGCACTGTGAAATATCTTCTAGAACTCGACGACGGTGAACGCATCGAGGCGGTGCTCATGCATCAGGATTATGGGCTCAGTCTATGCGTGACGAGCCAGGTCGGCTGCAGCTTCGGCTGCCGTTTCTGCGCTTCGGGTCTTAAAAAGAAATCCCGCGATGTATCGAGTGGAGAGATGGTACGTCAGGTACTCACTGTCGAGGCGGAAGAAGACGTCCGCATCACCCATGTAGTGGTGATGGGGACGGGGGAGCCTTTTGATAACTACGACGCCCTCATGGACTTTATCGACACGATCAACTCCCCTTATGCGCTTGAGATCGGTGCCCGCAAGATCACCGTCTCCACAGTCGGCGTTGTTCCGGGGATCGAACGCTTCGCTGAGGAGGACAAGCAGGTCAACCTCGCCATCAGCCTGCATGCACCGAACGACACGCTTCGATCCAGACTCATGCCCATCAACGAGGTCTATCCCCTTAAACCGCTTCTTGAAAGTGTGAAGCGCTATATTGAAAAGACAAACCGGCGCGTGACGTTCGAGTATCTCTTGATCGAGGATGTCAATGACTCCCTCTCGCATGCGGATGAACTCAGCGATCTGCTCAGGGGCATCAACTGTTATGTGAACCTCATCCCCTTCAATGCTGTGGAGGAATTCAACATCAAAGGTAGCAAGGACAATCAGCACCGGGCATTCTACGACAGGCTCTTGAAACGCGGCATCCGTGCGACCTCTCGAAGAGAGAAGGGCGCCGACATCGACGCCGCGTGCGGACAGCTTCGTACAAAATCATAAAGGAAGGGTTCTCATGATTGCAAGGATAGAGAAGGCTACTGCGCCTTTACTCATCATCACCGACCATGCCCGGAAGGAGGCGCTCCTTGAACGCATGCGCGAAGCGCGTCTCTTTCATCCGGTGCGTTTTTTGAATGCGCAGGAACTTACAGAGCATGTGTTCTTCCGACTTGACGATGCAGCGCTTTTCGAGGCCGCCCGCTTCCTTGATAGAAAAGCGGAGGTCGTCGAGCCGCTGCTTTCCACGCTTTATTTCATCGATATGGAAACGGATTATGATGGGATGCTGAAGACCCTGCAATCCTTGAAGCGGCATCTCCTTGATAAAGACTTGATCCGCCGGCCTGCGACGGATCTCTTCGCCACGCATGATATCGTCGTCCACGGACCGCTGCGCCACCCTGTCGCTTCCAAGGCGCTCGCGCGCCTTGAAAGCACCTATGGGGTAGAGAGGATACCGCTGCCTGCACATGAGAAGGAGGTCTTCATCCACAACGCCGAAACCATTGAAGAGGAGATCGCCGACATCGCGTGTCGGATGCGCAGACTCCATGAAGACGGCGTCCCCTTTTCAAGGATGGCGCTTGTCAATGCGCACCGGGCGTATCGTCCCTATGTGCGCCGCCTTTTCACCATGTTCTCCATCCCCTATAGCGACAGACGCGCGAAGCCGCTTATCTCGCATCCTCTCGCGCGGACGCTCCGGGATGCATTGCAGGAACCGGCTGATTCTTTCTATAAAGCCCTCGAGCATGCGAAGCACCGCGCAGAGCAGACGGATATGGACCTTGAAGCGGAGAAGGTGCTTTCCGAGGCACTTTCAATCTTGAATCCCCTTGTACGTTTCGACGGGACGCTTCAGGAACTGTTGGCCCATGCGGGATATCTGCTTGACACGCATGCGTATCAGCCGCCCGCCCTGGATGAAGCAGTGATTGTCACTTCCTTCGACAAGGTCGAGTCCCATATCGAGCACGTCTTCCTCGTCGGTGCGCACGAAGGATACTTCCCCGCTCAGTCGTCGACAGTGCTTCCCTTCTCGGAGCCTAAGCGCGACGCAATCGGCTATCCGCTCAAAAGCGAGTTCATCGAGGCGAATAAACAGGCGATCTTCACACTGATCGACAGTGTGCCGCATGTGGACATCCATGTCTCACGCGCTACGATGGATGAACAATTCATCCCATCCTACCTTCTTGAAGAGATCCGAGCGCGTCATCATGTCCGTGAAGCGTCCATAGGCACCCTGTATGAACAACCCTATAGCGAGACTTTCGATGCGCTCACCGGGAAGGCGCATTTCGACCGCTTTTCTCTCTACGGCGAGAAGAGCGACACCCTTCTCGCGCTCTATCCCACGTTCAAGGACCGTTTCGCCTCATATGACAACCGCTTCACATTGCTCAGCGAGGAGACATATGCCGCAGTGTTCCCCGGAACGCTGAACCTCTCCTATACGCGTCTCAATAGCTTCTTCGCCTGTCCGTTCCGCTTCCTGCTGGAGCGTTTCGATCTTGAACCTTCTTCTGATACGTTCGCCTTAGACATAGGCAACGCTTTTCATCGTGCGCTTGAGCGCCGCAGCGGCGTATTGGACGATGAGACAATCGACACGTCTTTTTCCGAAGCCTTTTCAGGGCGGACGCTGACCGCACGGGAGGCGTTCTTCGTTCAAAAGGCGAAAAAGGCGTTGAAACGCGCCTCACACTATATCGCTGAACAGGAGGAGAGAACCCTCTTCGAAGCGTCCGCCGCCGAACTGCCCCTGGAACTCTCCATAAAAGACAATGTCACACTCAGGGGTGTCATCGACAGGCTTTTCTCGTATGAGAACTACCGCGCTATCCTAGACTATAAGAGCAAAAAGCCTTCATTCAACCTTCACACCGCTTATCATGGCTTGAACGCACAGCTCTTTTTCTATGCCTATCTCTATCGCGCGCTCTATCCGCATACGACGGTTTCGGGCTTTTACGAACAGACGATCTTCCCCGGAAGGATAAAACGCGAAAAAAACAAGACCCGCGGAGAGATCCTCGAGGCCTTTCATCGCCTCAAGGGCTATACGATCGCCGATCAAGAGGTGATCCGCACCTTCGACCCGGGGGCGGATGAGCGTTCTTTCATCAAGGGCTTGGACTTCACTAAGAACGGAAAATTGAAAAAAAGGTCGAAGGTCTATACCGAAGAGACCTTTGAGGCGCTGCTCGGACATTTCGGGAAGCTGCTCGAGGAGGCGGTCGAAAGCATCGCCCGCGGTGATTTCCCCATCGAGGTGAAACGCCGGAAGCGAACGAATGAGAGCTGCACGTACTGTGATTTCTCCGACATCTGCTTCAAGACATCAAAGGATGTCATAGACCTCGAGGTCTTCAAGGATGACGAGGCGTTGATCAAGACATTGAAGAAGGGTGATGCGTGATGGGGTTCCCTACAAGGAAGCAGCGTCAGGCGATTGAACGCGAAGGCACGAACGTGCTTGTGAGTGCCGGCGCCGGCAGCGGCAAGACCGCCGTCCTGACAGAACGCGTCTACCGCAAGCTGAGAGACGGTGTCGATATCGACCGGCTCATCATTCTCACCTTCACCAACAAAGCGGCGGCGGAGATGAAGCACCGCATACGCGAGCGCATCGCGAAGGGCGACGTGTCCTTGAGCGACGCCTTGGAAAAGCTCGATGCCGCGCACATCAGGACCTTCGACAGTTTCGCCCTGCATCTTCTGCGGCAGTACGGATACTACAAGAACATCTCCCCGTCTTTAGAGATCGCTGATGAGGCCTCTGTGCGGCTGAACAAGCGCCGCCTCATCGACGACATCTTTGAAGCGCGTTATGCTCGGGGCGATGAAGCGTTCCTCGAGTATGTAGGGTACTATGTTGAATACGATGACCGCGCACTCAAGGAGCAGCTTATCTATTTCGATACACAGCTCAATCTTCATGCCGACGAGGAGGCGTTCGAACGCTTTCTGAGGGACGAGCTTTTCACGAGAGGTCACTTCGAGAAGCTGTTCGCCGAATATGAATCCTATATCCTAGAAACCCTCAACATCCTCGATGAAAAGAAGGAGGCGCTCCATAATCTCGATGTCGGCGTCATGACCCGGGAGTTCATCAGGACCTTCACCGACGCCTTGAAGCCTGTGGTCGAATCAGAGGATTATGAGTCTTTGAAGGCAGCGCTCGAGACAATGGACCTGCCCACGCTGCATAAGCTTTTCAGTGCGGTCAAGGATACCCCGGAAGAGGCGGACAAGGACATAGTCCGCGAGCAAAGGGACAATATCAAGGACTTTCTCGATAAGCTGAAAGAACGCGTGAAGCATTCCAAGGAGGCGCATTTCGAGGCTTTCATGTCCACAAGGTTCCATGCCGGGACCATCATGGACCTCCTGCGCACGTTCCGGGAAGAATACAAGGCGCTCGAGATGCAGGAGGAGCGTTTCGACTACGCGAGCATCCCCAGACTGGTGCTCGAGATTCTCGACGAGAATCCCGGCATCCTCGATGAGGTCACCGGGCACATCGACGAAGTCATGGTTGATGAATACCAGGATACCAATCACTTGCAGGAACAGTTCCTCAGACGACTGACAAAAGACAATCTCTACATGGTCGGTGACATCAAGCAGTCAATCTATCGCTTCCGCCATGCGGACCCCTCCATCTTCGCCAGGAAATATCGCCGCTACAAGCGCGGGGGTGACGGCGTTGTCATCGATATGAACGAGAACTTCCGTTCCAGACGGGAAGTGATCGATCGCATCAACACACTCTTTCAACGCGTGATGGACTCCCGCATCGGCGGCATCGAGTATGATGAGGACCAGGCGTTGATCACCGGGAACAGCGCTTATGAAGCGACGGAAGACAAAGCGAGCAGCTACGGGTTCGACCTGCTTGTCTATGATGAGCAGGCGGAGACGGAGATTCTCTCCCGCTACGACCGCCGGCTCGTCGAGGCGTTTCTTATCGCACACGAGATAAAAAGGCGCGTCGATAAAGGGGAGAAAGTGTTCGATGAGGGCCGTCTGCGTCCCATCGACTATGGAGATTTCGCGATCCTCGCCGAGACATCCATAGCGTATCCTACGTTCATCGACGTGTTCGAACACGTCGGTGTTCCGCTCACTGTCCACAAGAACCCTTCATTGATAGAGCACGACGAGATAAAAGTGTTCCGCAACCTGCTTGCGCTCGTCGTCTCGATCCGCGAGGAGGATTTCACCTCGCCACGGTTCAGGCACGCCTTCATGAGCGTAGGGCGTTCATTCCTCTACGGTTTCGAGGATGATGCGCTGTTCGCTCAGCTGTCGCGTTTTGAAACGATGCGGTCGGATACCTCAGAGGCGCTGACGTCGACGCTTCGGCCGCCCTTCGATGCTTTCTTCGAAAGGATCTTCGCTGTAGCGGATGCATTTCGAAGTCTCGACGACACGGTATTCGATTTGCTTGATGCCACGGATTTCTATAAAAGGCTCATCAGATTAAGGCGCACCGACGATGCCAAGATGCGCATGGATTATATCCTCAAGCTTCTCGAAGAGAAAGCAGCGGAGGGGATGGGCCTCGGCGCGTTTTATGAATATCTGACGACGCTTTATGAAGAGGGTGAGGACAAAGAGGTGTTCATCGAGACGGCATTCGATGATGACAAGGTGCATCTGCTCACAATGCATAAGTCCAAGGGGCTCGAGTTCCCGTTCGTAATCATCCCGCATCTCTTTAAGGCGTTCCGGACAAGCAGCATGCGGAATTACGAATTCGACCGGCATATGGGATTCATTCTCGAATACGAGAACGAGGGGCTCGATCAGCATTTCCTCTTCCCCTTGAAACGGGACAGGGAGAAGGACGCCGAGCTTTCTGAGAGGCTGCGGCTTCTCTATGTCGCTTTAAGCAGGGCCAGGGAGGGGGTGATCATCCCCTTCGGCCTTTCTGATGAGGTGCGAGCGGAGGATGTTTCGCATGTGCCGCTTTTCGACAAGCGGCGCTACCGTTCGTTCGCTTCCGTTTTCGCCTCGGTATTTCCAGCCTTCAGCATGGATGCGCGCCGTGTGGGTCTGAGCGGACTTGATATCACCGATGACTTCACACGAGGCAGGGCGTCACTGGAAAGCGATGCGGACGTCAAGCGCTACAAGGACGCTCCGGATGCGGCGGAATTCAAAAAGCGGCGCCGCCTCTCCAAGGCCGGTGGGCTTTTCACCGCCGAGGACTATGAGGCGCTCGACACCGGCGAATACTATCATGCGCTGTTTGAGTCCATCGACTTCACAGTGGATGCCGAGACGGCGCTAAGGAATCTGGATGTGGAAGAAGCCGCGCATGGGAAGATCGCCGCTTTTCTCCGCAATCCGCTGATCGCTTCGCTCGATATAAGGCAGGCGTATAAGGAGTATCCGTTCGTGATGGATGAGGACGGCGTGAAGACAAGCGGTTATATCGATCTTCTGCTTGAGACGCCTGATGCATTCATCATCATCGACTACAAGCTTCAAAACATCGAGGAAGAGGCCTATAAGGAACAGATCGAGGGATACGCATCCGCGCTTTCCTCCATGACCAGCAAGCCTGTTCACGGCTATCTATATTCCATCGAGGAGGAGAAGTTTCTCCGCATCCTCTAGGAGGGGTGAATCATGAGTCTGCATGTGAACGGTGTCAGCAAGACGTTTGAATCCGGAAGGGCGAAGGTCGAGGCGCTCAAGGATGTCGATATATCCGTCGCTCCCGGCGAGTTCGTCGTCGTCCTCGGCCCTTCCGGTTCCGGCAAGAGCACGCTCCTCAATGTCATCGGAGGACTTGAACGCCCCGAAGAGGGCAGCGTGTCGATCGAAGGGGACACGATCTCCTCTTTCGACGAGAAGAGACTGATGCGCTTCCGGCGGGAGGGCGTCGGTTTCATCTTCCAGCAGTATCATCTTCTCGGGACGCTCAATGTGTCGGAGAATGTCGAGACCGGCGCCTACAAGGTCAGCGATCGTTATCGTAATGAGGAGATCATAGAACGCGTAGGCCTCTCGTCTCACGCCCGCAAATATCCTCATGAGCTCTCGGGGGGTGAGCAGCAACGGGTATCCATCGCCCGTGCGCTCGTCAAGAAGCCGGCACTTTTGCTTTGCGACGAGCCGACAGGGTCGCTCGACGAGTCGACGGGGAAGTCCATCCTGTCCTTGTTGCAGACGCTGCATGAGACGCTTTCGACGACCATCGTCCTCGTCACCCACAATGTGAATATCGCCGGTATCGCGGACCGTGTCATCAAGATGAGTTCCGGTCGCATTGTGGAGGATTTCTATAACAAGGAGAAGGTAGACGCCCATGCAATCCGCTGGCATTAGCATCTATATAAAACTGGCGTGGCGTTTCATGAAGGCCCGATGGCTCACATTTCTCTTGCTAGGGGTGTTGCTCATCTTCAGCGCCATGCTCTATACATCCGCTGAAGAGAGCCTTACCGCTTTAGAGGATTCATCCGATGCGTATTTCGAGGAGACGAGGCAGGAGGATTTCTCGGTCGATGTCTCCCAGGCGCTCACCGATGCGGAACGCGACCGTGTGGCGTTCGAGTGCGATGTGGGTGCTTCTGATCTCACAGGGCTTTATCTAGCGGACAGGGAATGTTTTGAAAGCATCCTCGAGGACCGCTTGAATGGCATTGAAAGCGCCCTTGAGGATACTTCCCTCGAGGCGCGGCTTCACCACGACCTCTCTTTCGACATGGACGGCGAGCAGCACCGCATGCGGATACTGAATGATGCGGAAGCGATCAATCTCTCGTATATTGAAGCGGGGGAGAAGCCCGGGCCGGGGGAGATCGCCATCCTCTCCAATTATGCGGACCATCATGATTTGAACGTAGGCGACGCGCTGCTTATCGAGGGTGAATCCTATACGATAAGCGGTTTCGTGCTCTTCCCCGATTACAACCTTCCGGTCTTCGATTATCCGCTCCTCCTCGATACGACGCACCGGACGCTCGCGCTCCTGCATGAGGATGACTTCTTCAACCGCGGCGGCCCGGAAGTCTATTACAGCGGCATAACCGAGCGCGAGGAGCAGGAGTTTGAAGAACAGCTCACGCCGTGGTTCTTCGCGACCAACCCGTTCGTGCAGGACGTGACGCCGACGACCTATAACATCAGGAGCGGCGCGATCTACGCTGAGATTGAAGCCGGTAGCGAGGCGGCACTCTTCGTGGCGCTCCTGGTCGGTTTCATCGCGTTCGCGATATTATTGCTGCTGCTATCGAAGGCGCTCAAGCAGAGCCGCTCGAGCTTCGGGGTCCTGAAGGCGCTGGGTGTTCCGCCGCGGGCGTTCTCCCTGCCGCTTCTAACGCTGGTGTCGTTATATGCCCTGCTGTTTCTTTCCGTCGGCTATGCCCTCGGCATTCTGTTCGCCCCCTGGCTTCAGGATCTGTTCCTGCAGTTCTACTTGCTGCCGGGTGGTGAGATCACCTTCCAGCCGGCGACTTTCGCAGCTGCCGCATTGCTTCCGCTGGCATTGCTTGTCGGACTGTTTTTCCTCGTGATCAACCGGATGCTCAAAGCGCGCGCGATTGATATGATTGTGCCGAAGATTTCGGATTTCTCCAAGGTCTCCTTCCGTTTCCTTCATCGTCTTCTAAGGAGACTGTCATTCATACTGCGGCTGCAGATTGCATTCATCACCAGGCAGATGGGAAAGTTCTCCCTCTTTCTCCTCGGCATGGTGGCCGCGGCTTTCGCAGGTTTTCTGAGCCTTTCCATGGTCGGTGTCCTGGACCGCACCGTCCCGGCGTATTATGAAGGCATCGATGTCGAATCCAAGGGGTATTGCGAAGCGGTATGCGTGGAAGCGCCCGACGGCGAGAAGGCTATAGAGACCACTGTGCGCCTTGATGGCGATCACATGGAGCTCTACGGGCTGGATGCGGAGCAGTCATTGCATCCTCTTGTGGACCGTGACGGCGAGGATATCACCGATGCGCTCACTGAAGGGCTTGTAATCAGTGAGAGCGTACGGGACCTCACAGGTCTCTCTGTCGGCGATGAAGTGGACCTCAGGGTGGCGAATTATACGAAAGAGATGGAAGTGCGCGCTGTTGCGGATGTCTATGCGGGCAACTTCATTTTTTCCGACCGCGTCGTCCTGGCCGAATGGTTGTTCGCCGACCCCGATGCCTATAACGTTGTCTATAGCGGTGAGCTTTTGGACGAGGCGGGATTCGCACAGGTCATCCATACGGAGGACACCCTTGAGCATATGGACAGCATTCATGATGTCTTCAATGCTTTCCTGGCCGTCTTCATCATCAGCGCCTTGATCATAGGTCTGATCGTGGTGTATCTTCTGAGCGTGATGAGCGTGGAGGATCAGTACTATCCGCTTGCGTTATTCAAAGTTTTGGGCTATGATAATAAAGAAATACACCGCATCCTGCTCGGCGGGTACACCAAGGCGAGCGTGCTGGCATTGCTTATAAGCATCCCCTTCAGCATGGTCGCTTTCAATCTCTTGAGCACGTGGTTCATGCGCATGTACGGTTTCGCCTTCCCGCTGTCGTTGAAGGCATGGCATGTGATTGTCTTTGCGGTGCTCTTCAGCGTGATGGCCTACCTTGGCATGCTCAGCGCAAAATGGCGCATTAACCGTGTGAAGCTTCAGAGGGCCTTGCAGATCTATCAGGAATAAGGAGTGTTCAATGGAAGGACGTATTGTAAAACTAGTCGGGGGCGTCTATACAATCCTCGATGCCGATGGAAAACGTCATGAGCGCCGGCCTCGCGGCAAGTTCCGTCACAGGAACGTCTCCCCGAAGGTCGGGGACCGGGTGCAGTTCGACCAGGGGTTCATCACCGACGTTGAACCGCGGGATAACGAACTCTATCGTCCGCCGATCGCCAATGTCGACCAGGCACTCCTGATCAATGCCGCGAAAGCGCCGGAACTGAGCCTGCAGCTTCTCGATCGGTTTCTGCTCATGATTGAAGCGGAGGATATCACGCCTGTCATTGTCGTGAACAAGACGGATCTATTGGATGATGCGTCCCTGGCTGATATTCAGAGGACACTCGCTTATTATGAGAAGTATTATTCCGTGCATTATGTGAGCGCCAAACAAGGCGATGTAGATACAATCAAGGGCATTTTTGAAAAAAAGATCAGCGTTCTCGCCGGTCAGAGCGGCGCAGGAAAGAGCAAACTTCTGAATGCGCTCGATTCCGACCTTTCCCTGAAAGTCGGGGATATATCGAAAGCGCTCAACAGGGGCAAGCATACAACCCGCCATGTGGAGTTGCTCGACGTGATGGGCGGTCTTGTGGCTGATACGCCCGGCTTTTCCAAAATTGACCTTAAGAATGTAACGCTGGATATCCTCCCTCATCTTTATCCGGATTTCTTCGAACTCGAGCACATGTGCAAGTTCCGAGGATGTTTCCATGTGAATGAGCCGGGCTGCGCCGTCAAGGCCGCCGTCGAAGAGGGCGATATTCCGAAACACCGTTACAGGAATTATGTCGGTATTTACCAGGAACTTGAAGAAAAGAAGCGTAACAAGTACTAGGAGGTATGGATATGCGCGTCGCGCCGTCGATCCTTTCGGCTGATTTCAGCCGGCTGGGAGAAGAGATCAGATCAGTGAAAAACGCAGAGTGGATTCACATCGATGTGATGGATGGCCATTTCGTGCCCAACATCACGATCGGCCCTTCCGTCGTCAAAGCCCTGCGTCCGCACTCCGACCAGGTGTTCGACACGCATCTGATGATTGAAGCGCCCGAGAAATATTTCGCACCGTTCATCGACGCCGGCAGCGATCAGATCACCTTTCATGTCGAGGCGGTCGAGGATGTCGGAAATGCCATCGCGTTCTTGCATGAAAGGAACGTGAAAGCAGGCCTTTCACTGCGCCCGGCGACTCCTGTCTCTGAGCTGGAGCCGTATCTGGAAGATGTGGACCTCATACTGGTGATGAGCGTCGAGCCTGGATTCGGAGGACAATCGTTCATGCCGGAGGCCCTCGAGAAGATCGGGCGGCTGCACGAACTCAAGAAGCGGCTGGATACCGCCTTCGATATCGTCGTCGACGGCGGCGTCAATGATGAGACCGCCCGCTGGTGCAAACGTCATGGCGCCGATGTCATGGTCGCCGGGTCCTACATCTTTAAATCCGATGACCGCGATGCGAGAATCCGCGAGGTGCGGGGATGATTATCAGGATATTCACCAGCCCAATCCTTTATGAGGGAATCATGCCGGCTAAGAAAGAAGGCACCGAATACTGGATCGGTGCCGACGAAGGCGCTCATTACGTGTTGAAAAAGGGGTTCGAATTGGACCTTGCGATCGGGGATTTCGATAGTGTCTCCCAAGAGACGCTCGATTGGATCCGCACGCGCATGGACAATGTGGTGGTGCATCCGGAGGACAAGGATAAGACTGACTCGGACCTGGCCATTGAGGCGGCCCTCAAGCACAGTCCCGAGCGTGTTGTGGTGTACGGGGGCATCGGACGCCGGATTGATCATACCTACGGGAATATCCTGTTCATGAAGCGCGGGCCCGTCGAGTTCGTGACCGATCATCAATGGATGAAGATTGTAACTCCCGGGACCCATCGTATCACCCATGATTATGCATATATATCCTTCTTCGCCATTGAACACGTCAGGAATCTACATCTCGATGATTTCCGTTTTCCTCTGAAAGGGTATGATCTGAGCGTCGACGACCCGCTCTGCATATCCAACGAGGGAAGCGGGACAGTCTCCTTTGACGAAGGATTGTTGCTTGTCATCGCAGCGAATGACTGATGTGCATAAAAAAAACACTGCTGGTCAGAGCAGTGTTAAAAAAAGAGGGATTAGGATTACAATGAAAAGCCTCTGAAATGGCTCAGGCTCGCCTCAAGTTGTGTTTCTTGAGTGCGCGCGCGGACACATAGACTGTTTTTTTCTCGCCGTCTTCATCGATGATGCGCACTTTTTGAAGGTTCGCCTTCCATTTGCGCTTGGTGGCGTTCATCGAGAATGAACGGCTGTGGCCGGTCATATTCTTCTTGCCTGTGATATAGCATTGTTTTGCCATGTGGGAGCCTCCATTCAAGAGTCGTTTTCACTTTAGCCTATAATATTATATCATAATGTTTCTCTGTTTCAAGAATTTTTTTAAAAAATATGCTTTTTTGCAACGAAGGATGGATATGTTGCATTTTAAAAAGGCCCGTGATACAATAAAAATGCTCTTGATATTAAGATAATCAAAGCGATTGGGAGAGGTAGTGAAGGGGATGAAACACATTTAATTTGGAGGATTTTGTATGAGTCCGAGAGAGATTGACGGCAATACGCTGAAACTGATTATAAAAAACGGTAGTGTAAAATTAAGGAACGAATCGCAATATATCAATGATCTGAATGTATTTCCCGTCCCCGACGGTGATACCGGCAGCAATATGCAGTCCACCATGATGAGCGGTGTCAGCGCCATTGAATCCATGGAGGACGAACCGATTGAAAATGTCGGGAAAGCTCTTTCCCGCGGTCTTTTGATGGGCGCTAGAGGCAACTCCGGCGTAATCTTGTCCCAGCTTTTCAGTGGTTTCGCTAAAGCGTTCCAATCCTTGGTGACTGCGAATGCGGTGCATTTCATCAACGGATTGCAGCACGGCGTCAAACAGGCGTATGGCGCTGTGATCAATCCTGTGGAAGGCACTATTTTGACTGTGGCCAGAGAAGCGGTCGAAGAGGCTGAACAGCACGCTGATGAGAGCGCAGATGTGCTCGAGGTGCTCAAAGTCTATTACGAAGAAGCCAAGAGAGCCTTGGACAGGACGCCTGATCTTTTGCCGGTGCTCAAGGAGTCCGGCGTCGTCGACAGCGGCGGCGCGGGATTGATCAGCATTATAGAAGGCATGATCGCCGCGCTTGAAGGCGAGATATACGAGGCTAAGAAAGAAAAGCGTAAAAAGACCAAGGTGCAGGAGAGTGAAGAGGAGTATGGATACTGCACTGAATTCATCATCCAGCTCGACCAGAAGAAGTCCTTCAATAAGGAGAAGCTCACTAAGCAACTCAAGAAAATCGGCGATTCCATCGTTGTTGTCGATGACGAGGAGATCTGCAAGGTCCATGTGCATACGGAAAAACCCGGGGACGCACTGAACATCGCCCAGAACTACGGGGAATTCGCCAATCTGAAGATTGAGAATATGAACATGCAGCACACCGAGACATTGCTGCATTCGCCGCAGACGAACGGCGAGCATGACTGCGGCCATGTACACGGCACCGAAGAAAACATCCAGCAGGGGCCGCCGAAGAAATACGGCCTGATTACAGTTGTCAACGGCTCCGGACTCAGAGAGACTTTCGAAGAGATGGGCGTTGATTTCATCATTGAAGGCGGTCAGACCATGAACCCCTCAACCGAGGATTTTCTTAACGCCATCGACAGGGTGAACGCTGACAATATCCTCATCATCCCGAATAACAAGAATGTCATGTTGAGCGCTGAACACGCAGCCAGGAATTATGAAGCGCGGAATGTCATCGTCCTTCCCGCAAAGACTATCCCCCAAGGGTATGCATCCTTGACGATGTTCGACGCCAATCAGGATGTTGAAGATACCATCGAAGAGATGAAGGAGCTCATCGATCATGTCAAGACCGGTGAGATAACTTATGCTATCAGGGATACGAAAGTGAACGGCTTCGACATCAAGAAAGACGACTACATCGGCTTGAAGGAAGGCGACATTGTCACGACGCATGCAGACCGCATTGAAACTGCCAAGGCATTGATGGATGAACTTCTCGATGCGGACAGCGAAATCGTTACTATCATGTATGGCGACAACGTCGAGCGCAGCGAAGTCAATGCGCTCACCGACTATATCGAAGAGACATATGAGGACGTTGAAGTCGATACCATCGCCGGCCGACAGGACATCTACTCATATCTTATCGCCGTTGAATAGATAAAACCCGATATCAAGGCTCATCCTCGCGGATGAGCCTTTTTTGCAAGCTGATTCCGTGATACAATAAGCGGGGTGGTCATATGCGCCTTGAGACTCTGAAAGGTATCGGGGAAAAACGAAAGCAAACACTGGAAGACGCCGGCATAACAACTGTCGACGATCTTTTATTCTATTTCCCCAGGCGTTATGATAAAAGGCGCATCAGCACACTCGATACGGCACAGGATTCACCGCAGGCGCATTATGTCGAAGGTGTCGTCATGGAACGCCCCAACATCCACTTTATCAAGCGGAACCTGAGCCGTCTTACATTCAGGGCGATGTTCGAGGATGTCGAGTTGAATGTTGCTGTATTCAATCAGCACTATCTTAAACGCACACTTTACACCGGTGCGCGCATTGTCGCATTGGGTGATTTCTCTACAAGCAAAAGGTCAGTGACAGCCAGAAAGGTATTTTTGAAGGAACGCTTTCAAGAGGGGATGCTTCCTGTTTACAATATTGAGGGATTCAGCGACCGCTCCTTTCAGAACATAGTGCTTCAAGCATTGAAAGAAAGGGAGGAACCGTTTTTTGAAGCGATTCCGAGAGAGATCAGGAGAAAACGGCGACTGATCAATGTTGAAGAGTTGCTTGAAAAAGCGCATGCGCCGAAGAATGAGGATGATATCGAAGCAGTCAGACAGCGCCTCGCGTACGAGGAGTTCTTCACATATCAGCTGAAGGTCCACACCTCGAAACATTTCCACCGGAAGGATGCCGGTGAAGGCAAAATCTACGATGAGTCACGTGTCATGCGCTTCATCCGTTCCCTGCCTTTCTCGCTCACCACATCACAGAAAGAGGCACTGGACACTATATTAGAGGAAGTCGGGAATGCCCACGCCATGCGGCGGATGCTGCAAGGGGATACTGGAAGCGGGAAGACGATTGTTGCCTTGATCGCCGCCTATGCGACCTATACTGCGGGGCGGTCGTCAGCTTTCATGGCGCCGACAAGTGCGCTGGCGCACCAGCATTATGAGACATTCCAATCCCTTTTGGAGGGAGAGGATGTGCCTGTCTATCTTCTCACGGGCTCCGCCACGAGCGATTACAGAAGAAGGGCTGGCGAAGCGGTCGAGAACGGTGTCCCGGCCATATATGTAGGGACTCAGGCATTGCTCTCCTCAAAGCTTATCCATGCGGAGTTCGGTCTGGTTGTCACCGACGAACAACACCGTTTCGGGGTCGCGGAGCGCGCTGGATTGAAAGAGAGGGGCAGGAGGGCGGATGTCCTGTATCTCAGTGCGACCCCGATTCCCCGTACATTCGCGATGACCTTGTTCGGCGACATGGATGTGAGCGCCATAGAGAAAAAGGTTGCGGACGATCAAGTGAAGACGGAAGTGAAACAAGTGAGCGAAGGCGTCAGGGAAGAGATTGAAAGGACGCTCTCGGAAGGATTGTCCGTATTTCTGATTGCGCCGTCGATTGAAGATAGTGAATATGCCAAAGGTGTCGAGTCATTGTATGAACATGCGAAGGATACATTCAAATCCATAAACGTCGGAATGCTGCACGGCAGGATGAAGGAAGAAGATAAAAGCGAGGTCATGGAAGCGTTCAAGAACGGCGATATCCGTTTGCTCGTCGCCACGACGGTGGTCGAGGTGGGCATCGATATCGAACATGCCGCTTTGATGGTCGTGCATCACGCCGAGCGCCTGGGTCTTTCGCAACTGCATCAGCTCAGGGGCCGGGTCGGCAGAGGCCGCTACATGGGAAAATGCGTTTTTCTTTATGACGGGGATGAGACGGTGCGCGAGAGATTGCTTGCTCTCAAGAAAAGCGACGATGGGTTTGCACTCAGTGAGATGGACCTCAAGCAGCGCGGCGCCGGTGATCTCCTCGGGACGCTCCAAAGCGGCAGGCGCCGTTTTGCCTACATCAGCTTCAATCACGACCTTTCTTTTTTAAAACGCATCCGAGACGATGCTTCGGCGTTGGTGGAACGTTATTATGAACATGGTGCCGCTGGACTCGCCCCCCTTTTCAAACGCTTGGGAAAGGCCTTGGAGGAAGGCGGCCGCTTTTTAAGGCAATGATTTCTATGCGGCCTTTCTTTTATGATATAATATAATAGCAACATAAGCTCTAGAAGAGGTGAGACAATGATCAATATAGCTGTCGATGCGATGGGCGGAGACTATGCCCCGAAAGAACAAGTGGAAGGTGCGATGCTTGCAATCAGGGATTTCGAGGATGTACATATAACGCTCTACGGTGATGAAAGCACCTTGAAGAAATATCTCCGAGACGATACCCGCGTGGACATCGTTCATACAACATCCACCATTGATATGGGGGAGAAAGATCCGATCCATGCTATCAGGGGCAACCGCGACAGTTCAATGGCTAGGGCCCTCGAAAGCGTCAGACAAGAGAAAAACGACGCCGTTGTCTCCAGCGGCGCCACCCAGGCACTGATTGCCGGCGCCCATATCCTGGTCGGGCGCATGAAAAAGATGAAACGGACGGCTATAGCCCCCGTGATTCCCACCGCCCCGGGTGGGAAGATGGTCTTGCTCGATTCAGGGGGGAATCTCGAGATTAAACCTGAATACATGGTCCAACAGGCTTATTTCGCGAGCATTTATGCTGAAGAGATTCTGGGGATAGAGTCCCCGAGGGTCGGACTGATCAACATCGGCACCGAGGAAGGAAAGGGCCGTGACCTTGATAATGAAGCATATCGACTGTTCAAGGAGAACGACAACATCCGCTTCTATGGCAACGTCGAGCCCAAGGACGTGCTGAACCCCCCGGCCGATATCCTGATCAGCGACGGTTTCACGGCCAATATTGTCATGAAGACGATTGAAGGGACGGCCAAAGGTATGGGCGATATGCTCAAGCAGGAGATGATGCGGGGCATCAGCGGAAAGATTGTCTCCGCACTCGCATTGCGCAAGCTCAAGCGTTTCAAGCGCCGTCTAGACCCCGCCGAGATCGGCGGCGCTATGATTTATGGACTCCGTGGCGTTGTGATCAAGGCACAGGGGTCCTCCAGACGCGACGGGTTTTATAACGCGATACGACAAGCGTCGGACATTGTCCGCCAGGATGTCATCGCCAAAGTCGCCGATATCATTGAACAAGAAGGAGCGTGAGATGTTGAAGGAGCTTGAAGCTTTTTTCGGTCTCGATTTCAATAATAAATCGCTCCTAAAGACAGCCCTGACGCATTCATCGTATGCGAATGAGCACGGGTATGAATCAAATGAACGCCTCGAGTTCGTCGGCGATGCCGTGTTGGATGTGGTCATGGCGAAGTACCTTTACGAAGAGAATAAACATTATAACGAAGGGGACCTTACGAAGCGTCGGGCGCGTTTCGTCTGCGAAGCGGCGCTCGTGGAATTCGCAAAGGCATGCAATCTGGGCGATTATCTTCTTTTAGGCCGCGGTGAGGAAAAAAGCGGTGGCCGCGAGCGTCATGCGCTTCTGGCCGACGCTTTCGAAGCCTTCATAGGAGCGATTTTTCTGGACAAGGGCTTTGAAGAGGTCTATAAAGTTGTCAACAAGGTTGTCTTTCCATTGATCGATAAAGAGGAGAAGGATGATTTCATAGACTTCAAGTCACATCTTCAGGAACTCGTCCAATCCGACCAGCGTCATCTCTCTTATGAAGTTGTATCCGAGAAAGGACCGTCGCACAATAAATTCTTTACTGTGAATGTCTATATGGACGACATTCTGATGGGACAGGGTAGCGGCAGCACGAAGAAGTCCGCCGAACAGCATGCGGCGGAAGAAGCCCTGAACAAGCTTGCCGGCAAGGAAGAGGAGTCCGAGGATGAGTAAGAAGAATGTGCTCAAGACATTGATCGACAAGGGAGTGCTTGATTATCAGGCGCTCGTGCTTGCATATTATCATCATTTCAAGCTGACTGAACGTGAAGCGGTGGCGTTGATCAAGCTACATCAACTGCTTCAGGAGAAGCAACGTGTGATCAAGCCTAAGAAATTCGCGGAATGGCTGTCCATCTCGCCTAAAGAGGCGGAGAACCTTCTCGAACGATTGATGAACAAGGGATACCTCACCATCACCCTTGTAGAGAACGAGGACGGGAGAGAGACAGAAACATTCGATGTCGACTACTTCCTCACCAAGGTCATCCAGCATATTGAAGATAAAAGAGCATCGGAAAAGGAAGACAGCCTTTCCCAAACCGTCGCTTTTTTGGAGGATGCCTTGCAGAAGCCTCTTTCCGCACTTGATATCGAGTGGGTGAAACGCTGGGTGTATGAGGAGAACTATCCCTATGAGATGATCGAGAAAGCTACTTTGCAAGCGCTCAAACGTGATCGCTTCTCTTTTAAATACATCGATCATCTACTCTACAAACAACTGGATGTCGACCCGCCTAAGCGCAAGAACAAGGATGCATTAAAGGATTTTCATAAATTATGGGAAGAATAGACGACATTCTGAAGCGGCTGGAGGCCCTCTACCCGGATGCCCGGGCGGAGCTTGAATATAGTAATAATTTCGAGCTTCTGATCAGTGTGATCCTGAGCGCTCAGTCGACTGATGATTCGGTGAATAGAGTGACTCCGGCGCTCTTCGCTGATTATCCCACCCCTGAATCGCTTGCTGAAGCACCGGTTGAAGATTTGGAAGCACACCTCCGTCCTCTCGGGCTTTATAAAAATAAGGCGAAACATATAAAAAGAGCGTCGCATGATATCGCGACGCGTTTCAATGGCCGTATCCCCGAATCGCAATCGTCGCTTGAGTCCCTGGCCGGTGTCGGCCGCAAGACGGCGAATGTTGTGCGCAGTGTCGCCTTCAATATTCCAAGAATCGCTGTGGACACCCATGTAGCCCGCGTGTCCAAGCGTCTTAAAATAGCTGAAAAAGGCGATGTGCACAGAAAAATCGAGGAGAAGCTCATGCAACAGCTTCCTGAATCCCACTGGTCGAAGGCTCATCATCAGATGATTTTTTTCGGCCGCTACCGCTGCAAGGCGAGAACGCCCCGGTGTGATGAGTGTCCGCTGAAACCCTGGTGCCGCTTTCCCGATATCGATGTGTGACTAGACAGCGGCGATTGCGATCATTAGAAATCCCAGAAAGACTGCGACCGGTATGATAATGCTCAATATGACCACGCGTAGAAGCGAAATGTCCGCCGTTCGCTTTTGGTTCCTATAGTCCTGGCCATACACAATATAAAGCACGAGCCCCACGATAGGAATCAAGAAGATGAAATTGCCGACATCCCGCTTCTTTTTATTTTTATCGGACATTGTACCCCTCCTGGCCTTATTCTAACATGCTTTGATAAACTGGACATCTCCTAGTCACCCGTCTTATCGGACAGGGTGATTTTTTACGGGATTTTCTCAAATGACGCCGCAAGTAAAGAGATATGAAAAAGGGAATACTATAATTGATGACATATGAAAGGGGACTTTTAATGAACTACCGCCGTCTCAAACAAAAAATGGAAAGCGAGTACAATGGAAGAGTGAACAACCTGGAGAAACATCTTGGAGAAAGTCTCAGGAAGCGCCGTCTCGAGTTGAAATTGACGCAGAGCGATGCCTCGGCCGGTATCTGCAGCGTGAGTTATCTCTCCAAAGTGGAAAACAGTAAAATGCTGCCGAACCGTCTCTTTATCCGCGAGATGTCGAAGCGTATGGGGATGGACCTTGATGCGTTCATCAAGTCTTCAACCGATACGGAGATTCTCGATGAAGGCATCAAGGCGTACTATCATCGAGAGGTAGGAACATTGTCGCGCCTGAAGGACAATGTGAAGGCGGCGTCGCATCCGACGCTGCAAAGCGTCTTTGCCTTGATGCTTGCGCATCTCAAGGGGGAAAAAGATGAATGCGACAGCCTGATCTCTACGTTGATGCCGGTGTTCACCGGCAGAAATCTGAGGGCTTCGACAGTAGTTGTCATAGTGGCCATCATCCATGCTTTTGAACAGCGCACTTATCGGCATGCCTTCAGTCTTCTTCGGACCCTTGAAGGATGTGAGGAAGCATTGAAGCCACGCCTCAAGGCATTGAAGCATATGTATGCCTTCCTAATCAAGCAGAAGACGGGGTGCCTTACTTCCAGCATCTCTGATTATGAACAGGCTGTAAGATTGATGTCCGACTATCCCAGTCCCCATCATCTGCTCACCATACAACTCTACCGCATCCATCAGATGACGTTCGAGAATTCCAAGGATGCCATGAAAGCTTTCTTGAACATCTCGATGGAAATGATTCCTGATACCCACATCAACATGTATCGCGCCTTGCAGCTCAAGATGATACCTGAAATTGCATTGAAACAGCCTGAAGGGTTTATCTCCTGTCTCAACCATGAACGCAGGGACACATGGTTCTATCGTGCCTTGGCCTCCCTTTCGCACTTGGCGCCTTCGGCACAGTTGAAGGCGAAGCTCGCGCCTCACTTTGAAGATGTCCGGCGTCCTCACCTTCCGGAAAAGATGTATTTCGAGGGCGCATTCATCGAGAAAGGCGAAGCTGAGCATGATTTTCTGAAAAATGTGTGCCTGCCAATCATCATGCGTTGCGAAGAATATGAATACATTGATCATTTCACCCGGCGGCTCTCCGATCTCTCGATGGAACAGTCGCGTTACAAGGAGGCGATGAGCATCCTTCGACGCCGGCACAGGCTTCTCAGTTCGCTTTCACAGGTGCACGCGTAAGTTTTTTCCGTCATTTCAATCCCGTTGTGCTATAATGAACGGGGTCTGGAGTGATGTCATGGACAAGCAGGAACGCAGTCGCATGCTTGGCGGGATGGATGTCAGGAAGCTTCTCTTAAAACTGGCCCTTCCGGCCATCATCGCGATGATGGCGAATTCGCTCTACAATCTCATAGACACGATTTTTATCTCCTGGGCGGCGGATGAATATGCCATCGGCGCCCTGGCAATCGCTTTTCCCGTGCAGATGCTCGTTCTTGCCATAGGTATCATGATCGGCATCGGCAGCGCCTCTGTGTTCTCACGTGCCTATGGCCGCGGTGATGAAGAGGCGATGAAGCGTTCGGTCAATACGGCGATTCTCCTGAGCCTGTTTCTTTCAGTATTGATCGCTCTTACCACTTATCTGTTCATCGATGAACTGCTCACGTTCTTCGGAGCCACCGCAGGGAACATCGGCCCTGCGAAGGAATACCTGACATTCATTCTCGTCGCCCTGCCGCCGTTCTCGCTCTCCATTGTGATGAACAATCTCACGCGGGCGGAGGGAAGGCCGAACATCGCGATGATCTCGCTGCTTATCGGAGCGGGGCTCAATATCATCATCGACCCGTTCCTTATCTTTGATTTCGGTTTCGGACTGGGCATCAGAGGCGCGGCGCTGGCGACGGCGATCTCCAAGACGGTCTCCTTCATTTATGTATTCAATCGTGCCATGCAGCCTGAGTCAGCGCTTGTCATTAGAATCCGGGAGCTCTATAAAGTGGATTTCTCGATGATCCGGGAGATCACGGCGGTCGGTATGCCGACCTTTGTACGCAATAGCCTCGGTGCCGTGCTCGTCATTATTGTAAACAATCTGATTGTGGCTCATGTCCCGGATGATCCGGAGATGTATATATCCATATACGGTGTGATCACGCGCTTGATCATGTTCACGCTCCTTCCGGGTTTCGGACTTGTGCAAGGCCTTCAGCCCATTGTCGGCTTCAATTTCGGGGCGAAGTTCTATGAACGGCTCCATCGCGTCATCTCTTTCGCTTCGAAGCTGCTTTTCTCCTATTATCTCGCGGTGAGTGCGCTTGTGCTTGTATTCGCCCCGCAGCTATTCATGTTGTTCTCGCCGGAAGGGAATCCCGATTTCATCGATCCGGGCGCCCGGGCATTCAGGATAGTGGCGCTGGGCTTTTCCATGATCACCTTCCAGGTGCTCCTCTCGGCGGTCTATCAAGCGATGGGCTATGCCTTCAGGGCCTTTTTGGTGGCCGTATCGAGGCAGTTCGTGCTGTTCATCCCCATCTCCGTCATCCTCACCTATCTCCTGCAGGACATCGACGGGGTGTGGCTGGCATTCGTCATCTCCGATCTCGTCGCGGGTGGTGTCTCTCTGCTCGTGCACCTTTATGAGATGCGGGTGCTCAAACGCCGCTATGCATAAAAAATCCGAAGGAATTTAATCCTTCGGATTTTTCTATAGTGCTTTCAGGACTTTATTGGCGAGCCCGAGATAGAGGATGCCGATCTCTTCGTCCGAGGCGAAGAGGCTGTGGTGGCCGCTTTCGGGCTGTCCGATGGGAATCTGTTGGATGAGGGGGACGTCTAGGTGCTCGGCGACCATCTCACCACCGCCTTCCCCGAAAATCTTGAGCGTCTCGCCATTATGGGATAGATGCGTCATGTTCTCGACGACTCCGAGAATCTCATGGTCAAGCTCCTTGGCCATGACGCCCGCTTTCACCGCTACATTCGAAGCGCTGGGGTGCGGCGTGGAGACGATGAGCATCTTGCATTCCGGGATGAGTTTCTGGATGTCGATGGCCACGTCGCCGGTACCGGGGGGGAGGTCGATGATGATGTATTCGGTGTCGTCGTCCCAGCCGACATCATAGAAGAAGTGGTTGAGCATCTTGGAAAGCATGGGGCCGCGCCACATGACGGGCTTGTCATCTTTTAGGAAGAATTCCGTGGAGATCACTTCGATGCCATGTTTCGAAAAGGGGACGATTTTCTTGTTTTCATCGCTCTTCGGCGCTTCGATGGGCATGTCCATAATGACCGGGATGTTGCTGCCGTAGATGTCGGCGTCGATGATGGCGACCTTTTTGCCGATGCGCTTCAAGGAGAGCGCCAGGTTCGCGGCGACCGTGGACTTTCCCACGCCGCCCTTGCCGCTGGCCACTGCAATGTAGGTGACATCGCGCTTTTCATCGAGGACGCTGTCTTTTTTCCTGAGAGGTTCGAATTCTATGCGGACCCCCTTGAAACCGAGCTCCAGCTTTATCTTTCTGGCCAGGTCCCTTTTGATTACGCGTTTGGCGTGGTCGTCTTCCTCGCCGATGCCGATGATGAGGGTGACAAGACCCTCCTCGTCGATTTCAATGTGTCTGATGGCGTTGTTTTCTCCGAGGGTTGTTTCAGTTCTCGGGTCCTTTACTGATTCAATTTCTTTTGTGAGCGTCTGCTTATCCATAGTATCACCAGTCTTCATTATAGGGTGGAATGCACCGGGGTGCAATTGAAATGCTATTTGATCATCACATGGTCGAATTCTTTTCTGAGCGTGTGCTCTTTAGTCCCCAGGTCGTGGAGTTTTGTGATTTTGAGCTCGATGTCGAGATAGGGATGCTTGTCGCGCTTGAGCTTGCTGATGATGGGAACGGGGACTTCCTTCTTGATGGTATTCAGATAGTTACGGCCCTGTTCATTCATGCCGAGCAGGCGGATGTATGGAGGGGAGAATGTGAAGATATCGTTCTTTTCGATATGGATCAGTGCATGCATGAGGGAGCGCTTGATTTTCGCGTAGGTGTAACGGCGCGAGGAGAGTTTTTTGATGAGGTCGTTCATATCCTTGAACCGGTGGTGTTTGAGCACATGGTTTTCAAGTCCTTCCTCGAAAGAGAATACGCGTACTAGTGTCCTAGGGCTGTGCGAGGCGAGGAGATAGCGCATGTAAGGGGTGTAGGCATGGAGTGATAGCGGGGCCTTCTCCTTGAAGCTCTCTTGCACATAGGGGGGCGTGTAGGGTGAGATATCCTTTCCTTTGAACAGATGTTTCCTGATGGCGGTCGCGCTTTGTATGGCCTGTTTTTCATCGATGGGACTGTAGTAGCCGCTTTCTATCCTTGGAATAGCCAACGGTTTCATGGGGCTTTCCTGCTGGTAGATGGCTTCGATGTATTGCACGCCGAGTATATCATTCGGCGAAGCCGGTGTTTGTTCGCCGAGGAATGTTTTGAGCGCGTCATTCGCGCTGGTCGGGTAGCTTTTGCCTTCCTGCATGTTTTTCTGCAGGAAGGATTGGTATGCATCGGTCCGTGTAATCTCGGCCGCGGTCTTGAGCGTCTGTGTAGAACCGCACTCGCTGCCGAAGACGAGGTCGTCGCATTGCAGAGCGTCAAGCGTGGCGACACTTGTGCGCGCGAAATAATCGGCGTTCTGCAGGACGAAGACGCCGGGGAGTTCGACGACCAGGTCAATGCCTGCCTTCAGGGCCCAGCGTGTTTTTTCGAACTTGTCGATGACGCTGAACTCGCCCCGCTGGACGACATTGCCGCTCATCACAGCGATGAGGATGTCCGCCCCGCTTCGGCGCCTGGTTTCTTCAATGTGATGGATATGCCCGTAATGCAGCGGGTTGTACTCGACGATCATGCCGGCGGCTTTCATGCAGGTCCCCCCTCTCGTATACGGAATTCATTATACCTTACGTTTGACTTTATAAGCAATAAAACATATAATTTTACACAACGCTGGAGAGGGGGACCTAGTATGAAATGGACATTAGCGCAATTGAAAAAGATGTATCATCAGGACCCCACGTTTGAAAGAACCGTTGATGTAAGCGCATATATGGCGGACGATCCGGATCTCATCACTGTCTCGGATGCATTCGTTGAAGGTGAGATCGACATTGAAGACGACACGTTCTATCATTTTGATTTGCATATTAAAGCGACGCTGACCGTCGCTTGCGCGCGTTCTTTAGAACCTGTTCCGCTGAATCTCGACTTTTTCGTCACGGAGACATTCTCCGAGGAGGAGAAGGACCCGAATCGCCGTCCTGATGGATTGACCATTGACTTATTGCCTATTATATGGTCTAATATATATTTGGAAAAACCAATGCGCGTTATCCATCCCGACTGGGTGGATGACGATAGTTTCGAGTCCAGCGAGGAGCACGAGCGGAAGAAGGAACACGGCCGCCCCGAACTCGCTGAACTCGAGAAGTATAAAAGTTAGGAGGCAAGTCATGGCAGTACCGCAAAGACGCACATCGAAGACACGCAAGCGTAAACGCCGTACTCACAAGAAGCTTAATGCGCCGGGTATGGTCGTCTGTCCGAACTGTGGCGAGATGAAGCTCTCCCACCGTGTATGCAAGTCCTGTGGTCATTACAAAGGCCGCGAAGTCATCGCCGAACCTGCGGAGACAGAAGACACGGACACAGAAGAATAAGGTTCAAAAGAAGCGCTTTTTAAAGCGTTTTTCTTTTATGAGGGGGTTCTTATGGAACATAAGCCGGTGTTATTGAAAGAAGCGATTGAATCGCTGAATATTAACCCCGACGGGGTGTATGTCGATGGGACGCTCGGGGGAGCGTCCCACGCGGAAACCATTCTGAAGCGGCTCAATAACGGCCGCCTCTATGGATTCGACATCGACGACGACGCTTTATCACGGGCGAGACGGACGCTCGCCGCGTTCGAGGAAAAGCACACCTTGATCAAAGGGAACTTCCGGGATATGCAGACGCTTCTCGCTGAAAGAGGTGTGCATCGTGTTGACGGAATCCTTTTGGACCTTGGGGTGTCCTCTTTCCATTTCGATGATGCGTCCCGCGGCTTCTCTTATCGGTTCGATGCACCGCTCGATATGCGCATGGACCCTAGCGCCGGAACTACTGCTAGGGAAATCGTCAATACCTACAGCCAGAAAGCGCTGAAAAAGATACTATATGACTATGGCGAAGAGCGTTTTGCGCCCTTGATTGCGAAGAATATAGTGAAGCGAAGAAAAGAGCGCCCTATCGAGACGACAGGGGAGCTCGTCGAAGTGATTAAATCCTCGATTCCCAGGAAAAAGCTGCATGGCGGCGGTCATCCGGCCAAGCGCACATTCCAGGCGCTAAGGATCGAGGTCAACGATGAGCTGAACGCGCTCGCTGAAGGCGTGCAGTCCGGACTCGAACTTTTAAAGCGCGGCGGTCGGTTCGTCATCATCAGCTTTCATTCCCTTGAGGACCGCATTGTGAAAAGAGCTTTCAGAGCGGCATCGACTGTATACCATCCCGAAGAACTCCCGACGATGCCTACCGAGACCCCGGACTTTCATCTGATCAATCGCAAAATCATACGGCCGGGCGAGGAAGAGATGCGGGACAATCCCCGCGCTAAAAGCGCGAAGATGCGAGCGATTGAACGTGTCAAGGGTTGAATGTGGGCGGTTGACGGAACAGGCGTATGACTATAGAATAGTATGTGAATTTCCTTTCCTGCTGGTCATAGTGAGCGAAATGGGTGTTTGCGCGGACAGGGGCTCCCTCCGTGCAATAAATTCATCAGAAACCCCTTCTTTGCTTGACAGTCGCTATTGAGCTGTGATAGAATTGCTTCGAGCCGTTGATGCGGGTGTAGTTTAACGGTAGAACATCAGCCTTCCAAGCTGATA
>PWEL01000018.1 GCA_003553945.1 Mollicutes bacterium
ACTAGCTAAGCCATTTACAAGGTTTCGGTATATGGCCTACCCCCGATTTCGGTATATGGCCCTAAAAAATCGGTATACGGCCCCAACAAAATCTGTAAAATAAAAAAAGCCGTCAAAGACGGCTATACCTAGACAAAGTGGCGTTCCGGGAGGGATTCGAACCCCCGACCGATGGCTTAGAAGGCCATTGCTCTATCCCCTGAGCTACCGGAACATTCCCTTATAGTCCTTTGTTGCCTCATGCATTATATAACATGGCGGCGAAAAAGTAAAGTTGGGAAATCCTCTTGAAAAAAACGGAAGCGCCCGCTTCCGTTTATTTTTTAGCCAGACGTTCTATAAAGCAGGCGTCCTGTGCCTTGCACTGGTCGGTGTCATAGTACTTGCAATGGCCTTCAACGACAATCTGCAGCTTCTTGATGTTGAAATCCTCGAAGATGGGGTGGTTCTTGATATGGTTGAAGATATCGCTCTCATTGATCTCGATGATGTTGTTGTTGACCTTGCATGTCACATGGATATGGGAATCGGCGGTATGCGACTCCTCATCGATGGTGAGATCGTAATGCTTCTTGCCGTTGATGAATATCTGCGTGACGATCTTGTGCTCGAGGAGGAAATCGATGTTGTTGTAGACAGTGCCCAGATTATGAAAACCGCGTTTCTTCATTTCGCTGTGGATCTCCTGCACTGTGAGATGCCTTCCTTCGAGGATATCTATGATCGCGCGCCGTTGCTTGGTAATCCGCACATTCTGCTTTCTCAGCTCGTTGAAGATGCGTTCTTTTACATCCATAGTCAATCACCTGCTGTCATATTAACATTTTTATAAATAAAAGGGTAGTGTTACACAACAGAAAAACATCCGGCCCTTTTCGGACCGGATGGAGTGTCAGCGGAACTTGTCCTTGATGCGCTCGACGATGAAGGGCGGGGCGAACGTGGAAAGGTCGCCGTTGAAGCGCGCGATCTCCTTGACCGCCGTGCTTGATAGGAACGAGTACTTGTTCGCCGTCATGAAGAATACCGAATCGATGTTCTCGTCGAGTTCGCGGTTGGCGTGCGTCATCTGGAACTCATATTCAAAATCAGTGAGCGCCCTGAGCCCGCGTACGATGTGCGTGGCGTTGAGATGCCGCGCATGCTGGACCGTGAGGGTCTCCGAAGCCTGGATCTCGACTTTGTCCTTATAGGGTTCGAGCGCCTTTTTGACCATGTCGAGACGCTCCTCCTTCGTAAAAAGCATGTTCTTGTAGGGGTTGACGCTCACAAGCACATAGAGTTTGTCGAAGAGCTTGAGGGCGCGTTCCACGATATCAATGTGTCCGTAGGTGATGGGATCGAAGCTGCCTGGATAAAGACCTGTCTTCATATCACTCGCTCCATTCCAAAAGGATGATGTCCGTCACACCGACGTTGCGTGTCTTATAGACTGTGAAGACCTCCGGGAAGGTGAAGGATTCATCCTCCCCCTTGAGGACTGCGATGACGCCGTTCTCGGCGAGCAGTCGCCGCTCGGCGATCGTCTCAAGGGTTTCCCCGATCAACCCCTCGCCGTACGGCGGGTCGAGGAAGATTGTATCATAAGGGCCTTCAAGCCGAATAAGCATGCTTCCGGCGTCGACTTCGAAAAGCCGGGTATCCTCGATCGCATCAAGTGCGATGAGATTCTCTTCCAGTACTGAGAACGCCTCGGCGTCCCATTCGATGAAATCCGCGTGGCGCGCGCCGCGGGAGAGTGCCTCTATGCCGAGCGCGCCACTGCCCGCGAAGGCATCGAGCACGTCGCCCTCAAGCGAGACGAGCATATTGAAGAGCGTCTCCTTGACGCGGTCCTTCGTGCTCCTCGTGCCTTCATGCGGGACGCTTTTGAGCCGCCTGCGCTTATAGCGGCCGGCGATGACGCGCATTAAAGATCGTAGGTAATGCGTTCGACCGCGTCTTTATCGAGGGCTTTCATGAGCGCTTCAAGCAGTTTTAGCAGGTTTTCATAGTCACCTTCATGCATGATCGAGGCATGGGAGTGAAGATAACGCACAGGCAGGGCGAGCGCTATCGAGGGCACGCCGGATCGGGTGATGTGCATCATGCCGCCGTCCGTGCCGCCGCGCTTGAGATGCGTGAGCTGATAGTCTATATCGTTCTTCTCTGCGACATCGAGCACGAAATCGCGGAGGCCCTTGTGACCGACCATCGAGGAATCGGCGACCATGATGCCGACGCCTTTTCCGAGTTCCGTCTCCTTGCTGCCCTTGGGGAAGTCATGCGCGATGGTGGTGTCCACCGCGATGCCGATATCCGGGTCGACGGTATAGGTCGACGTACGGGCGCCCCTCAAGCCGACCTCTTCCTGCACGGTGCCGACGCCGAAATAGACGTTGGGATGCTCGACGTCCTTGATCGCATCGAGCGTATCGACCGCGGCGGCGCAGCCGACGCGGTTGTCCCACGCCTTGCCGAGAAGGTATTTCTCATTGGCGAGTTCGCGGGTCTCGATGGCGGGGGTGACCATGTCGCCGACGTGGATGCCGAGCTTTTCCGCCTCTTCCTTGTCCTTGACGCCGATGTCGAGATACATATCTTCGATCTCCACCGGTTTCTTGCGGTCTTCGGGCTTGAGAATGTGCGGGGGCTTCGCGCCGATGACGCCGCGGATGAGTCTGCCATCATCCGTGGTGATGTCGAATTCCTGCGCCAAGAGCACCTGCGACCACCAGCCGCCGGCGGGGATGAACTTCACATAGCCTTCATCGGTAATCTTGCTGACGATGAAGCCGACTTCATCCATATGGCCGGCGACCATGATGCGCGGACCGTTCTCATCGCCAATCTTCTTCGCGATGACGCTGCCGAGATTGTCAAAGGATACCTCGGCGCTTTTCTCCATGCGTTCCTTCATGTACTTTCTGACTTCACGCTCGTTTCCGGGTATGCCGTTGAGCATCGACATGTCCTTGAGAATCTTTCGCATACAAACGCCTCCTGGAATAGTTTTCGATTGTGCATTGGGTCGAACAGGCTGTGCCTGCATCAACACGTTAGCATTCTAACACACTTTCAGTCTTCTTGGGACAGTTCATCGAGTTTTTCGAGCTGATTGTCGATAATCTTGTCCATCACATTGAGGAAATTCTTGAGCTCTCGGTTCTTGATACCCTTCGAGATGCTCTCCTCGCATTCTTTCTCTTTCGTCCTTATGGCTTCCAAAAGCGCACCGGCCGCCTTCGTGAGGTGCACATGCAACAGACGGCGGTCGTTCTCGTCCTTCGTGCGCGTGATGAGGTTCTTCTGCTCGAGACGGTTCAGAACGCCGGAGAGCGTCGCCTTGTCGGTGTCGAGGTGTACGAGTATCTCCTTCGCTGTGAGCGATTGATGTTCCTTGATGGTCTTGAGGACATGATACTGGGCATAGGTGACTTCAAAACGTTCAAGCATCTTCGCCATCAGGCGCTTGTGATACAGTGCGGCCTTGTTGATGAGGGGACAGATCCTATTCTCCATCACGGCATCCTCCTTTTTTAGGTTGTACACAAACATTATAACCCGTCCCGATATATTTTGCAATACAAATGAAAAACCCGGGCTTTTGCCCGGGTGTCGCTAGTAAGTATGACAGAATCAGCTGACGATACGGTCCTGCTCCCTGTCCTTTTCCTCATCCCCAGGCGCCTCGATGCCGTCGGGGACGCGGTCTTCGTCCCTGGCGCGGTCGGAGGGCCGTTCAAGCTGCTTGCGCTGACGGTAGTTCGAATATCCCTGATACCCTTCGAAGCCGAGGTATCCGGCGCCGATGAGGCTGATCAGCGCGATCAGGATGCTGAGCTGCGTGGCATTGAAACCTTCAAGGACGATGATCGTACCGATGATCAGCGTGGCGATATGGAAGAAGTACGTCGGATGATCGCCCTTCTCGCTGCCCTCGCTGACACCGTAGAAGTGCACCATGCCCCGAAGCAGAAGCACGCCGGCGAGCATATAGCCGAAGATCTCGCCCAGGCCTTCTTCCGTCGCGAACGCCGCAATGATGAACGCTGCGGCGACAAGGATGTTCAATGTGATCTCTATGATATTGATCGTCTTGATGAGATCGCTACGCTGCGATTTGACGAACGGCACCAGACGGACGACAGCGTAAATGGCGATCAGAATTCCCACGAACGCTTCGATAAGACGTTCCATATCGAGAATGAACAGCGTGATCGCGAGCGCGATCAGAAGCGCGGCACCGGCGAGCTTGATTGACCAGTTGTAGGAGCGGAACAGTGTAGCGATTTTGTTCATAAGACCACTTCTTTCCTAAAAATTAATAGCCTAAGCGAGGGGAAACCCCTCGTTTGCAAGGCCATAGTCTACTATGGGGGTAGCCTCTTGCTTGACCTTCAGGATTCCTTTTCTTTCAAAGGCTTTCGCACACCGGCCAAGCCTCGGCTCCTTATATCATGATTTGGGGCCGCACGTGAGTGGTTTCCCATCCCTTAGGCTACAATTATATTATAAGGCTAAATCAAGCGCTTGTCAATGAAATCGATTGAGCGCTTCAGCACATGAAAAAAGCAATGCGCGCTTGCATTGCTTATTTGAGCAGTGTCTCTATGAGTTCCGCTTTTTTCAGCGATGAATAGCCAGTGATGCCACGTTCCTTGCAGAGCTTCTTGAGTTCGTCGACTGTCTTCGATTCAAGGGCCTCGCGGTCGGGCGCGGCCTCGGCCTTATCAGCGGTCTCCTGCTTGCTTGCTGTCTTGGCTTCTGGACGCGTCGAGGGTTTCGGCGCCTCGCCTTTCAATCCCTTCTCTGCGGTGTCGCAGAGGTTGCCGAACCCGTTCGGGTCGTTGACGGCGATGTCGGCGAGCATCTTGCGGTTGATCTCGACCCCCGCCTGTTTGAGGCCGTTGATCATCTTCGAATAGGAAAGGCCGTTCTGGCGGGCCGCGGCGTTGATACGGGAAATCCACAGTTTCCTGAAGTCCCTTTTGCGGCGGCGGCGGTCGCGGTAGCTATAGGCGAGTGATTTCATCACTTGTTCATTGGCGGTTCTATAAAGCAGATGTTTGGAGCCGAAATACCCTTTCGCACGTTTCAGTACCTTTTTACGGCGCTTGCGAGAGGCGACTCCTTTTTTGACTCTGGGCATGGTTTAACCTCCTTGATTTATTTCGCTGGATCGATCATTTTCTTCACGCGTTTGGCGTCAGAGCCCTCGAGATACTTGGTCTGACGGTTGCGCCGGACTGCTTTTTTCGATTTGTTGCCCTTCAGGTGCAGACGGTTGGCATGGGTGGTCTTGAGCTTGCCCTTGCCTGTCTTCCTGATGCGCTTGCGGGAAGCCGAGTGGCTTTTCATCTTAGGCATGGAATGTCCTCCTTACTTATCCTTTTTGGGGAATAATGTCATAATCATGGTGCGACCTTCCTGCTTGGGTCTCGATTCATAATCCGCGATATCCTCGCAGCGCTTCGCGAAATCGAGCATGACATCGCGGCCCTGGTCCGTATGGGCCATCTCGCGTCCACGGAAGCGGATGGATATCTTCAGCTTGTCGCCGTCTTCAAGGAACTTGCGCCCCTTGCGCAGTTTGGTCTCGAAGTCATGTTTCTCGATCTTCGGAGAGAGCCTGAGCTCCTTCAGCTGCATGACTTTCTGTTTCTTCTTCGCTTCCTTGGCCTTCTTCTTCTGCTCATAGCGATACTTGTTGTAGTCCATGAATTTCGCGACCGGGGGCTTGGCGTTCGGCGCGACAAGCACAAGGTCGAGTTCACGTTCATAAGCCATATCGAGCGCTTCGTTGGTATCAAGGGTTCCGAGCTTCTCTCCCGATTCATCGATGACCATGACCTCGCGGGCACGGATGTCCTCGTTCACGACACCCTCCTTGCCTCGCTTCTTAGTCTTCTTCTTAATGGTGGCGTCACCTCCTGGTATTATAAAAAAGTGCGGGCGCAAAGCACCCACACTGCATACGTCTCTGTTGAACAGCTTGAACCCATGGCGGCGGCCATCGGGTGAGAGTGGGCACTCTACTTTCTGTAGCCTTGCGTATTATAGCACATCGAACAGATATGTCAACGGTTTTATTTCTCCTCGGGCGGTTCGCTGGCGTGGGCCTCCTCCGGGCCGTTGGGTTTCTTCGGAGCGCCGGCATCCTTCTTCGGCTTCACAAGGTTCTTGGCGTAGTCCTCCTTGTTGATCTGGCGACCGCGGGCGATGGCGAGCGCGCCGGTGGGTACATCGTCGGTGACGGTGCTGCCGGCGGCGATGAAGACATTGTTCTCGACCGAGAGCGGCGCGATGAGGTTCGTGTTGCATCCGATGAACACATCGTCCCCGATGTGCGTCTCGTGCTTGTCCACGCCGTCGTAGTTCACCGTGATGCTTCCGGCGCCGAAGTTGACATTATCACCGGTCCGTGCGTCGCCGATATAGGCAAGGTGGGAGGCTTTCGTGCCTTCACCCGTCCTGGACTTCTTGACCTCGACGAAATTTCCGATGCGGTTGTCGGGGCCGATGTCGGCCTGCTTGCGCAGATGCGCGAACGGTCCGACCGTGCTGCGCGTGCGGATGATGCTGTCGTAGACGAGGCTGTGGCGCACCTCGGCGTCCTTCTCGATGACACTGTTGTGGACCTCGGTGTTCGGACCGACGGCAGCGCCGGTCTTGATGCAGGAGTCACCGGTGATCGTGGTGTTGGGATTGATGGTCACATTGCCTTCAATCCGAACGTTATGACCGACCGTGATGGTCTCGGGGTTGATCATCGAGACCCCGTTCAACATGTGCTTGCGGTTGATGGAGTCCCGCATATACTTCTCGGCGATGCTGATGGCGTAGAGGTCGTTGACGCCCATGACCTTGATGGCGTCACGGATGGTGTAGCTGCCGATGCTGTAGTCGTCTTTCATCATCTCGACGATGTCGGTGAGATAATATTCGCCCTTGTTCGGATTCCTCTCGATCCTCCTGAGCATCTCGAAGAGATAGCGGTTGTCCACCGCATAGAGGCCGGTATTGACCTCGGTGATGCTGTCCTGGCCCAAAGCGAGGTCGCTCTCTTCGACAATGCGCTCGATGCGTCCGTAGCGGTCGCGGACGATGCGTCCGTAGCCTTCGGGATTCTCATAATCGGCGGTCACGACGGTCAGGTCGTTCTCCATCCTTTCATGTGTCGCAAGGATGCCGTCGATGATTTCCTCGTCGATCAAGGGCATGTCGCCGAGAAGGATTATGGTGGTGCCTTCCTTCCCTTCAAGCACCTCCGCGGCGGATAGCGCCGCATGGCCGGTACCCAGCTGTTCTTCCTGATAGGCATAGGCGACACGGTCGCCGAGAAGGTCCTCGAGCACCTCGCGCTGATGGCCTACGACCGCGACGCTCTCGTCGACCTCCGAGGCCTCGACGCCTTCAACGATATATTCGATCATCGGTTTCTTCAGAATCGGAAAGGCGCATTTCGGCAGTTCCGTCTTCATGCGCGTCCCCTTCCCGGCTGCGAGAACTAATGCATATTTAGGCATGGTTATCTCCCCTTCTCCTCGATAGTGTTCTTCAGATCCTCGATGACCTCATCTATCAAGGACGAATCCTTATGGCTCGCGGTGATTCGGACGACGGGCTCCGTACCGCTCGGACGTACGAGCAGGAGCGAATCCTCGCCCATGCGCTTTTTGTTGCTCTTGATCTTCTGCTTGATGGCCTTGTCCTCAACGACGGACTTGTCGACATCTTCAATATTGAAGGTCTTCTGCGGATAGATCTCGACATCCTCGATTAAGGACGCCAGCGTACAGCGCTTCTCATGTAGTATCTTGAGCAGATAGGCGGCGGCGAGCACGCCGTCGCCGGTCTGAAGGAGGTTGTTGAGAATGATGTGGCCGCTGTTCTCGCCGCCGATGCTCAAATCCTCCTTGAGAAGCTCCGCCTGGACATACTTGTCGCCTACATCCGTCCGGGAGACCTTGATGCCGGCTCTCTTGAAGGCCTTGACGATACCGGGGTTGCTCATCTTGGTGAGCACCACCCGGTCCTTGTTGAGGGCCCCGAGGGATTTCATGTATGTGGCGATGATATAGACGAGCAGGTCGCCGTCATAGACATTCTCCCTGTGGTCGACGACAAGCACCCGGTCGCCGTCGCCGTCGAAGGCGAAGCCGATATCGGCCTTGTGTCCCCTGGCGGCTTCCGTCACCGCTTCAAGGTTCGTCGATCCGCACCCTTCATTGATATTCCTTCCATCGGGATCATCACCGATCTGGACGAACTCGTCCACAGCCTCCCGAAAGATCTCCCTGGCGATCTCGTGCGTCGCCCCGTTGGCAGTGTCGACGACGATCTGCAGATTGGCGCGGTCGAGGTCCAAGGAATCGATGAGCTCCTTGTATGTCTCCTTGACAGCGTCCGTTCTATGGAAACTACCATACCGCGACGTCTCGGTCTTTTTCTCCGAATCAATGAACGCTTCAATCTCGGCCTCGTGTTCCGCAGACAATTTATAGCCTTTCTCGAACACCTTGATGCCGTTGTCGCGGTAAGGGTTGTGCGAGGCTGTGATCATGACGCCGGGAATGCCTTCGACCCTGGAATAATGGGCGACCATCGGGGTCGATACGCTCGAGGCATAGAGGACATCGACCCCCGCCTCCAAGGCTCCTAGAGCGACGGAGAGCGCAAGCACGTCACTGGATTCGCGCGTGTCCTTGCCGATCACGATGCGATCGGCGTCATAACTTTGTCTGAGGCTCTGTCCGACGCGGTAGGCGAAAGCGCTCGTAAGCGTCTCGCCGGCGACGCCGCGTATGCCGTCGGTCCCGAAATACTTGCCCACTATACTGCCTCCTTTTGATGCTTAATTCTACCACAGCACCTTGTATTTTCCAAATTATTCCACCGTCACGCTTTTCGCGAGATTACGCGGCTTGTCGATGTCATTGCCCAGTTCCAGCGCCGCATAGTAAGCGATCAGCTGCGCGGGCACCACAAGCACAAGCGGCGCCAGCAGGGGATGGGTCTTCCGCAGCGCGATGTGGGCCTCCTCCGCGACATCTTCAGTGCCGATTGTGAGAACGCGCCCGCCACGGCTCTCGATCTCACTGATGCTGCTCTGGGTGTGAAGGGCGGTCGAAGGCTGCGAAATCAGCGCGAAGACAGGCGTCCCTTCCTCGATCAGCGCCAGGGTGCCGTGCTTGAGCTCCCCGGCCGCAAGGCCCTCGGTATGGATATAGGAAATCTCCTTCAGCTTGAGCGAGGCCTCAAGCGCGACCGCATGGTCGACGCCGCGGCCGATATAGAATGCATGCGACTTGCCCTCGAGCATCGACTTCACATGGTCATGCACTGCGTCGGCTTGTTCGAGGAATTTCTCGATCGACTGCGCGATATTCGATATCTCCCGCTTCATGGGCATGCCCGAAGCGCCGGCCGCATGCGCAAGCAATGAGAGCACAGCGATCTGCGCCGAATACGCCTTCGTCGAGGCCACCGCGATCTCCGGCCCGGCGTGGATCTCCACAAAGGCATCGGCCTCCCGCGCGAGAGTCGAGGTGCGTACGTTGGTGACGGTGAGCGTCGGATAGCCTTCATCTTTGAGACGGTTCAGACAAGCCCTTAGGTCGGCTGTCTCACCGCTCTGCGAGATGAGGATGAAGAGAGAGTCGCTGTCGATGAGCGGGGTGTGGTGGGCGAACTCGCTCGCCACATGCACTTCCGCGGGTTTTTCCGTGAGTGTCTCGAAGAGCGGCTTCGCCACGAGCCCGGCATGCATGCTCGTGCCGGCGGCGAGGATATGAATGCGCCCGCTTTTCCTGATCGTCTCCAGCACGGAGTTCGGAAAATCGGGGCGCTCTTCTTCGTCCGTATAGGCGTCGAGGATGCGACGCAGGATGATCGGCTGTTCATGGATCTCCTTGAGCATGTAGTGCGGATAGGCGCCCTTGTCGGATTCGACGACTTCGGCGTCCATTTCTCTCAATGTATAATCCAGCGCGCCGCCGTTCAGATCATAGAGCGAAAAACCATCCGGCCTGAGCTCGGCGAATGTCCCGTCCTCAAGCGCGAGATAGGCATCCGCATGATCGGCGAGCGCCATCAAATCGGACCCGGCGACAACCCCCGAATGTGCGCTGCCGATGAGGAGCGGGCTCTTATGTTTGGCCGCGTAGACAGTCCCGGAATCCTCCCTGTCCATGATCAGGAGGGCATAGGAGCCTTCGAGCCGTTTGAGCCCCTCCCTGATGGCATCCTGTACCGGCAGCGCCGCGGCGAACACCTCAAAGAGATTCGCGATGATCTCCGTATCCGTCTCGCTCTCGAGACGGAATGCATCAAGATACTCCGAGCGAAGCGCGCGGAAATTATCCACGACGCCGTTGTGCACGACAATGAAACGCCCGTTCCTCGAGGTGTGGGGATGGGCGTTCTCCTTCGTCACTTTTCCATGCGTCGCCCAGCGGGTGTGGCCGATGCCCGCCGCCGCAGACTCTGTATTGATGACACGCTTCAAATCGTCGATGCGCCCCTTCTCCTTGAAGATTCTATACGTCTTCCTTTCAGAATCGAACAGTCCCACGCCGGCGGAATCATATCCGCGGTACTCCAGTCTCTCTAGACCATCGAGCACAATCTCCTTTGCATTGCCATTACCGAGATAACCTACGATGCCGCACATATCATGGCCCCTTTCCCTGTGTCAGATATCGTCATTTTAGCACGTCCTTAGAATATATCGCAAGACTATTATAACGATAAAAGCCTCCGGCGGAACCGGAGGCGCAAACACTTGAAATTGTTCTTGAACTAAGCCTCACCACGGAAACACCGACAGTCACCCATGACAAGGTTTCGATCTTCGATCACTGTCGGTGTTCCTTCTTTGGTGACTCTCACACATCACGCCACTGATAAAGGAATGCATTCAATATGAAACCGCCGATGATCAAGCACACCACGAACGTCGTAGTGGGGATGAGGGAGAACCCTCCTTCCATGGGATGCACGCCAGGGAGCACCATCTCGAGAAGATAGGCGGGGGCGCTCACGGTCGAAGGTGATGCGTTGAAATCGATGAGGATGGCGCCGGCCATGAAGCCGGCGAGCACACCGAGATAGGCGTAGACATGATTGAAGATGAGGTGCGCGAGCATGCCGGTATTCACGCTCTGGACTAAAAACAGCGAAAGATACAGAAGCAGCGTCCCGTCCGGCCTATACATCCAGGCATAGGGCATGAATGCATGGACCATGAACAAGGCCGAAGCCAGCGTAAAAAGCAGGCATAACGAACTCAGACATAACGCCGCATACCTCGCGGAGAAGACTTTGAAACGCTTCACACGGTTCAAGAGCACGATGTCTGAGGACACCCCTCCCATAGAGGCCAGTGTGAAGAGCACGAACGCCTTGCAGGCGAAAGTCAGGAAGAACACGCCGTCGATGAAGTACTGCTCGCCATATAGCTCCCCCTGCGCCATCTGCGTGGCAGTGTCGTCATAAAAGCGCGTCGACATCACAAAAAGCATGACGCAGAGCAGGAATATGCCACCGATGAAAAGACAGCGCTTCGTATCGAAAAGCGTCGCCAGCTGATAGGCGAGGAGCGCCCTAAAAGTCATGGCGCTCCCAGCCCCTGAAGCGCGCCTTCTCATGCGACGCGACCACGCATCGCCCCTTGAGGCGCTCCAACCAGGATAGAAGGCCATCCTTCGACACCTCATCGAGCCCCGACAGCGGCTCATCGAGAAGGAGTAGCGGTGGGTCCGCGAGGAGCGCCTGCAGAAGGTGCACCTTCTGACGCATGCCTTTGGAGAGCGAAGCGAGCGCGGCCCCTTTTTTCTTCAGCAGTGAGAAATACTGAAGCCCGGCATGAATGTCCGCTTTCGAAAGGTTTTCGTTGAGCAGGGCGCAATACGATTCCACCGAGAGCATGGCGGGAAGCGCCGGGTTCTCGGCGACATAGAACGCCCCTTCCGCACCATCGATGCGCCCTTCATAATGAAGAAGCCCCGCCATCGCTTTGAGCAGCGTCGTCTTGCCGGTGCCGTTCCCGCCGGCGATCAGCACACGGCGGCGTTTCAGTATCAACAAATCAAAAGCGACGCGCGTGTCCTTGAAACTTTTTTCAAACCCTTCAATCACGATGGAAGCGGCCAACAGCGAACACCCCTTCGTTCGCTTCATCGAAGAGACAGGTGTTGATGAAAAGGAAATCCTCCATCAGGAGCGCTTTGCGGGCGCCGGAGGCGTCATGCTCGATCCGGAGCGGATAGCGATGCAGGAGCTTCTCCTCTTCGTAGCTGAAGGGCACGAAGAGATGCAGCGTATCGTAGGGAAGCACCGTGAACGCCTCTGCATTCGCTGAATCTGACTCATAAGCCCCGCCGAGGATCTCTTCAACGGTCTCGAAATGGCCGGGCATGGCCTCGATCTCAAGCGCGGAGGCGAAATCAGCCCTCACCGCAACGGCGGTGAGGTCCGCATCCTCGACGCGTACGGTCTCTTGCCCTTGATTGTAGAGTGTGAAGGCCACCCCGAGGGAGGTGACGCCGTGCGAGCGCTCCCCGTGGATGTTGCGTACGCTTTTCAGGCTTAAGGGCGTCGCATCAGCCTCCGCTGAATGATAGGCGAAATTCCCGATCGGCACATGCAGGGCGGGACGGTCCGGAACCTTCAGCGAAAGGCTCGCATCGAGAAAGCGGACGGGGTCCTCCCCTCTTGCGCGAGGGCGCACAGTGAAGGCGTGGGCGTGCCATGTATCACCCCGGACCTCGCGTCGCCCCAGATAATCGACCGCATCGAGACACAGCAGGAACTCCCCTTCTTCCGAGACGATGGATGCATGCTGGATGAGCGCCTCGTGCACATAAGGACTCTCCTTTTCCGAAAACAGGGCTTCAAAGCGCATCGGCGACGGACCGGCCACCTCCAGATAGACATGCTCGCTCTCGACGCCGAGCACATCGAGCCTTTCGGCGCCGCGCGCCGCGAAGAAGACCAGCAGCGAGAGGACAATCAAAAAGAGGGGGATGAACCACTTCACGTGAGCGCCTCCTTGTCGATCGAGTAATACTCGGTCGTCAGCGTGAAGACCTCCCACCCGCCGGAGCGGACATTCCGGAAGAACCTGTACTGCCTTCCCACGCCGCTCGAGACATACCCTTCGCCATAGACGCCGATATGCAGGCTCGTCCCCGGGTCGACCATGATGCGGATGTCGACTGTCTCTTCAATGCTTGAATCACGTGTATGGGTGACGCTCGGCTTGACGTGCGAATCGAGGCCCGACTGGAAGCCGCGCACATCCCCCTTCATCGACAGGCCGATATTGCCGCTCGCGCTCACCTGAGTCGTGCGCTGTTCCTTCATGATGAAGGAGAAGTTCTGCTGGATGGCCGTCTCGCCCTCGTTGACTATCTCATAGAGCGTCTCCTTCTGAAAGCGCACGGGAGCGTCCTCGACATGCGTGAGCGTGCGCCATCCCCAGAACTTCCGTCTCGAAAGGGCGTCGTGAAGCTCCTGATATTCTCTCGGAGTATAATCGGAGAGGAGCTTCCCCTCCCCTTCGACTTCAATCGATTGATACGTCAGATACTCCGAGGCCCTCACCGGCCCTCCCTGCAACAACAATATAAATACCATCGCCATGACGACATATTTCATGCGACCACCTCCACCCCCATAATAGACGCCGGACGCCGTGATTACTCCTCCCTAAAAAAAAGACCGCCTCCTAGAAAGGGGGGTCCTTCTCGAGACGCTCCTTCGTCTCGTTATAGCCGAGGTCGTAGCGCCTTTGGATCTGTTCATGCTCGAAGTTGAGCACGCCCCGCAGATGACGCTTGGGATAGAGGTTGAAAAGCGGGACGCCCTCGAATATGCGGCGACGCGAGAGGTTGATGAGGAAGAGGTCGATGACGATGATCTCCTCGCACCCCGCGTCGATCAGAGGCCGCACCGGCGTATTGTCGAGGATGCCGCCGTCGTAGTAGGTCTTATCGTCGATGACGACGGGCTTGAAGAAGATAGGGATGGCGCAGGAGGCGAGCAGCGTCTTGCGGATGCGCTCGTCATCCATCTCGGAAAGGGCGAGGTAATGCACAAGGCCCTCCCTGCCGAAAAAATCGCGCAGGTTGAGCGTCATGAGGTCGAGGAAGCTCGTCTCGCCTTCGCCGACGTAGGATGTGGCCACATAGACATTCTTCTTTCGTATCTTATCATAATCAAGCAGCTCATCGAGCCACGCCTCCCAGTGGTCCGTGCCGTAGACGCCCTGCCTGACGAACTCGAGGCGCTCCTCGACGAGTCGGCGGATGATGCCGCCCCGGTTCTTGAGCAGCCTGTCTTCATCGAGCGTGAGCCATATCTCCTCCGCCCGTGAAAGGTCGTCCATCGCGAGCAGCGCCGCATTCACGCTTCCGATGCTCGCACCGCTGATCGCATGGATGTTTTCAAGATATCCTTTTTCCTTGAGCGCCCGCAGGGCGCCGATCTGATAGGCGCCTCTCGCGCCGCCGCCCCCGAGCGCTATGCCGCGTTTTTTCATGGGAATTCCCTTCCTTGTTCAGTATGGCATGAGCCGGTCGCCTTTATAGACCTTGTCGATGAATCCGCCCCCGAGGCAGACCTCGCCGTCGTAGAAGACGCATGCCTGTCCCGGGGTCACCGCGCGGACAGGCCGGTCGAAATAAACACTGAAGACGCCGTTCTCGCGTCTCACACGCACCTTCTCATCAGGCGCGCGGTAGCGGAACTTCGCGGTCAGCTTTCGCTCCGAGAGCACCTCGTCCCGATCGATTGTCGAAAGATTCTCCAGCGTGCAGGCGTCGCTATAGAGGTCTTCGTGATGATACCCCTGACCGACATAGAGCGTGTTCGACGTCAGATCCTTGCCGATGACGAACCAGGGCTCGTTGGGATAGCCGCTCAATCCTCCGATGCCGAGCCCCTTGCGCTGGCCGATGGTATAGTGCATGAGGCCGGCGTGCTCTCCGAGCGTGTCACCCTGCCTGGTCTTGATCTTGCCGGGTTTCGCGGGCAGGTAGTTGCGCAGGAAGTCGTCGAAGGCGCGCTCGCCGATGAAACAGATGCCGGTGGAATCCTTCTTCTCTGCAGTCGGAAGGGATTCCTCCTCGGCGATGCGGCGGACATCCTCCTTCGTGTATTCGCCGACTGGAAACAAGACGCGCTCAAGCTGGCTCGCTGTGAGCTGGCTCAAAAAATATGTCTGGTCCTTGTTTCTGTCGAGCCCGCGCAGAAGCTCTGTCTTCTCCCCCCGCCTCACGCGGGCGTAGTGCCCCATGGCGATATAGTCGGGGTCGAATGTCTCCGCATGGCGGGCGAAGGCGTCGAACTTTATATATTTATTGCATAGGATGTCCGGATTCGGGGTCCGGCCCCGTTCGTATTCATGGAGGAAGTACGTGAACACATCGCGCCAGTACTCCTCGACGAAATCGACCCGGTGAAGCGGAATGCCGAGCTGCTCCGCGACATCCGATGCATCCTGATAATCCTGTTCCTGCGGACAGATGGAGGCGTCCGCGTCAGGGTTGCCGAGGATGTCCTGATTGGCCGCGGAGTCCCAGTTCCGCATAAAAAGGCCGACCACGTCGTAGCCGGCGCGTTTGAGGAGTGCAGCGGCGACGCTGGAGTCGACACCGCCACTCATGCCTACGACTACTTTCATACTATCACCTTTTGTTGACATCTCCCGCCATGCGGAAATCACTCCGCGGCGAGAGGGAGATACCCAGCACCTTCGGAGCGTCGGGGCTTGTCTGACGCTTGAACTGCTGGGTGTAGAAACGCTTCATGAAGCGCGATACATACCTCGAGGCCTCCGATTCACCCAGGTCGAACACTTCACGGAGCAGCCACTCGATGCGGGCTTCGCCATCACCCGCGACAAGGAATCTATGCAGGATGAAGTCATTGACCTCATAACGCCCGAGAGTGTCCTCACTCTTCTGATCCTTGATGAGCTCAGGGGAGATCGGCGTCTCGACGATTCTCCCCGCGACTCCCCCCGCCCCTTCGAAACGGGCGCCGTATTGCTCGACGAGGAAGCGGACAAGGGTCTTCGGGAGGCCGGCGTTGATGTTGTACATGCTCATGTGGTCGGCGCCGTATGTCGTCCAGCCGAGGGCGAGCTCGCTCATGTCGGAGGTGCCGAGCACGATGCCTTCGTGCCTGTTGGCGAGGTTGAAGAGCGTCATCGTCCGCGCGCGGGCCTGCGCATTCTCATAGGTCACATCCTCGCCTGCATCGTGTCCGATGAGGGAGAGCTGCGTCTCGATGTGTTCAGAAAGGTCGATCTCCTCCGACGAGACAAAGAGCGCATCGGAGAGCTCGCGGGCCTGTCTGATCGTCCGTTCGCCGGAAGCGAGTGCCGGCAGGCGGACGGCGAGGATATCCTCGCGCGGGCGTCCCATGCGGTCCATCGTCCCGGCGGCGATCATCAGGGCGAGGGCGGAATCGAGCCCGCCGCTCACGCCGATAACGATGCGTTTCGCGTCGGTGTGCTCGATGCGACGCAGCAGGGCGTGCTCGAGAAGGGTCGATATGCGTTCGAACGCGGCCTCTTCATCCTGCTTCGGCACAAAGGGTGTGGCGTCGAGAGGACGTTCGAAACTGAAGGCATCGGTCCCTTCAAGGGTGAAGGGGACGGGCTGCGCCGCGGTCTCGAAGGCGTTGATGCTGTCCCGGTAGGAGGAATGGCGCTTGCGCACATGCGCGATGCGGGAGAGGTCTATATCGCCGTAGAGGATCGAGGTCTCCCTTGGGAAATTCTCCGATTCGGCAAGCAGCTCGCCGTTCTGCGCGATCGCATTGTGACCGCTGAAGACGGTCTCGCTCGTGGACTCTCCCGGGCCGGCGCTCGCATACACATAGGCGCCGGCGTTGCGGCGGGAATGCTCGACGATGGTGCGGGTCCGCACTTCGCGTTTGCCGTAATATTCATTGGAAGCGCTCAGGTTGAAGATGACCTGGGCGCCCTCCAATGCCAGGTAGTTGCCGGGGCTGATCGGCGCCCACATGTCTTCGCAGATCTCGACGCCGAAACGGAAATGCCGGTTGGCAGATTCAAAGACCAGCCTTCCGAAAGGGACGTTGCGGCCGCCGAAACGGATGTGTTCACGGCGCCTCGCGATATCGGCGCCGCTTTGGAACCAGCGCTTCTCGTAGAATTCCTGGGTGTTCGGAAGATACCACTTCGGCACGATGCCGAGGATTGTGTCCTTCTGGACGACGAAGGCGGCGTTATAGAGCACGCCGTCGATCTCAAGCGGCGCGCCGAAGATTACGATGCCTTCGAAAGTGTTCTCGTTTAAAAACCTCTCGATCGCATTTTCGCAGGAAATCCGGAGTTCATGCTGGAAAAAGAGGTCGTTCGCGGTATAGCCGCTGATGCTGAGCTCCGGAAACAGCGCCACCGAGGCGCGGATATCCTCGAGCGCCTTGCGCATCGCGTCGACATTGGCTTCCGGGTCGCCAAGACAGAGCGCTGGGGTGACGCTCGCTACTTTCAGAAAGTCGTCCTTATACATCGGTCTCACTCCTCGTAAAGGCCGTATCGCTCGATATAGGCGCGCACAGGGTCCGGAAGCAGCCCGGGGTCCTTGCTTGTGCGATAGGTCGACGCTGAGATATCGAGATGAAATTCGGGAAACAGGATGAAGGTCTCCGCATACCTTGAAAGCATGCCGTCGCCCTCGATGATTCCCCGGAGGTCCTCGCCGCCGCGGTTGAGCACGATGATGCGGAACTCGCTCAGGAGTTTTTCGGCGTTCTTCCACCGCGGAAGCGTCTTCAGATGGTCGGCGCCGATGACAAAGGCCGTCTCCGTCTCGTCCGAGAGGCGCGTGAGGGAGTGATAGGTCCCGCGGTACGTTTCATCCTCCATCTCGAGCGCGCTCACTTCAGCGCCCGGAAGCGTCTCCGTGAGCCTCTCGAGCATCGCATAGCGGTGCCTGTCCGCCTCGACGTCCTTGCCATAGACGCTGGAGACGGGCAGGAAGATGAAACGGGCGATGGGGAGCTTCTCCATCAGGAACCTGTATACTTCGACGTGCGCCTTGGTCGGCGGATTGAACGCCCCGCCGTATACGACATTCATAGCTGTCACCTCATTATAACACGAATAGCGGCGCCTTTCGAGAGGGCTCAGTCAGTGAACGCCTCGCTCCAGGTACCGTTTTCAAAAATCGGCGTCTCTTCATTGTCCTTGACGCCGATGATATCCAGCGTCTCGCTTCCGACCATGAAGTCTATATGGACCATGCTGCGGTTGATGTTGTGCCGCTCCGCGATGGCCTTGGGGTCTTTCTCCTCGCTGCGGACGCACATGGGATAGGCATTGCCGAAAGCGAAATGCGCCGCGGCGTTCTCATCGAGCAGGGTATGATAGAACAGCGTATCGAGGGCGGCGATCGGGGATTCTTTCGGGACGAGCGCGACTTCCCCCAGATACTTGGCGCCTTCATCCATGCCGAGGATCCTGTCAAGTTTCTCCCTGTCCTTCGATTCGATCTCCACGACCTCGCCGTATTTGAGTGTCATCTCGAACGGCTCGATGGTCGTGCCCCTTACATTCAGCGGCTTCGTGACGGCGAGACGGCCGTTGACGCCCGTCTTGAGCGGAGCGGTGAATATCTCCTCCGTCGGCATGTTGGGGATGAAGACATTGTCCTTGCGTTTCTGAGCCCCGGAGATCCACACGTGGGATTCGGGGAGGCTCACGGTGAGGTCGGTGTGCTCACTTCTATAGATAAGCTTTTCGAACCGAGCGTCATTGAGCTTCTTGCGCTTGCGCTCGAGCGCGTTCAGATGGTCGGTCCATGCCTTGATTGGGTTCTCCTCATCAAGGCGCATGACGGTCATCAAAGCTTCATGGAGCTTGAGAAGCGCATCGCTGCTCTCTTCATCGGGATAGACCTTCTTCGCCCATTCCAGCGAGGGATACGGTGCGACGCTCCATTTCAGACTGCGGACGATTTTTTCCTGATAGGGCCGCATTTTCGGCGTGCGCGCCTTGTGCGCCTTCTGGATGCGATTCTGGTCTATGCCCTTCATCAAATCGGGGAAGCCCGAGGAGACAGTCAGAAACGCCGCTTCTCTATCGATGAGCTCCTCCATCCGGGTGGTGACGTACTTGGGGACATCCTCGAGCGCGGGGTCCTTGGCGTGGCCGTAGGCGATGCGGTTGAGATAGGGGTCCTGCCAGTTCACATGCACCTTTCCGCTCTTGAAGGTATGATAGGCCTCCCTGACGAGTATGCGCACAAAATCATGTGCCGTGACCGGCGCATTGATGACGAGCTCTTCATCCTCCTGCAGATTGACACCGCGCAAAAGCAGGAGTCTTGCATAGAGGATCATCGTCTTCTCATTCATACTTGATTTCCTTTCTTTGCGAAGGGTTTTTTGGTGAAGGGACGCACCATGAAATGCATGATGCCTTTAGGGAAGGCGCCGAAACCGCCGCCGACGATCTTGGGCATCAGGATGAAGGATTCCTTGAAGGCGGCGAGCCGCATCTCCCGCTTGTTCGCGAGCTTGTGCTCCTGGAAGAGGAACTTGCGGGTGACGATGCCCACCCTCGCCGTCAACATGCCGTTGGAGATGCCCTGAAAGGCGGAATTGGTGGCCGTGCGCACGAAAGGGACATCGCGCATGGTATCACTGACGCGCGAGGGCAGGGCCTCCTTGATGTCGACATCCTCGAGGTTCTCCGCGACCATGGCGATGATCGCGACGCGGAGGGCGAGCTTGCCGAGATGCGCATAGCTCGGGCGGAAGCCGCAGGCGCGGACGATATCGCGGACCATGCGGATGTTGGTGAATATCACCGAGAGCATGTCGAGGTTGCCGTTCTGGCTGATGGCGGTGGTCACGAGCACTGTTTTCGCATGATGGGTGATCGCGGCGTCCACTTCTTCCTTCACGGACCCGTTGAAGGTCTTCTTGATCGCCTCTTTGAGCGCCGCCTCATCCCGCATCGCGGCTTTCAACACCTTCTTCTCCTCGTCCTTCGTCGCCGGAAGATGCATAAGGCGCCGCGCCGCGCGCCTGTAGGTCCGCGTGTTCTTGGCATCCTCGAGCGCATCGATGGAGAAGGTCGGCGCAAGGAAGATCACCCTCAAGGGGTTCAGCACGAGGAAGAATAGCACAAGCAAAGAAAGCGCGTAGAAAAGGTAGGCGAGCGCGGGGTGGATGCCCTCGAGCCGTTCACCGACATCGATCACATTCGCCGCGATGATGAGCACGAGGAAGAATAGCGCGCCGACGCCGATGAGAATCCAGAATTTTTTTCGCATGGTGCCCCTCCTTATATTGCGTCCGTATGCGTCATGTGTCCAGTGCTTCAGGATTGAGCGGTCTGAGATCCTCGGGCACGAACATCCCGTCCTTGCGGATGAGCTCGCCGTCGAAATAGATCTCGCCGCCGCCATAAGCTTCTGTCTGGATCAGCACGAGGTCCCAGTGCACAGCGCTGTCGTTGCCGTTCCAGGCGTCGTCGTAGGCGCGGCCCGGCGTAAAGTGCAGGCTTCCCTTGATCTTCTCATCGAAGAGGATGCTGCCCATGGGATGTTCGATCCGGGGATTGAGCCCGATGGCGAATTCGCCGACGTAGCGGGCGCCCTCATCCGTGTCGAGGACGGCGTCGATAGCCGCCTTGTCGCCTTCATGCGAAGCGTCCGTGATGCGGCCGTCCTCGAAGGTCAGGGAGACGTTCTTATAGACGCGGCCGCGCTGGGGAGAGGGCGTGTTGAAGGTGATCGTCCCGTTCACGCTCTCTTTGACCGGCGCGGTGAACACCTCCCCGTCGGGGATGTTGTTCTCACCGGCGCAGGGGACGACGGGGATGTCCTTGATGGAGAAGGAAAGGTCCGTCCCCGGGCCCTTGATCTCAACCTTGTCCGCATTCTCCATGCGTTTTTTCAAAGGTTCCATCGCACGGCGCATCTTTCTATAGTCGACCGTGGACACATCGATTACATAGTCATAGAACGCTTCAGTGCTCATCTGCGCTTTCTGCGCCTTCGCGGCGGTGGGATACATGAGGACCACCCACTTCTTGTTCAGGACGATCTTGGAAAGCGGCTGCAGCTTGCGGCTGAAGGCCGTCTTTATATCGTCGGGGACATCGGATGTCGCATAGTCGTTGTGCGTGGCATCGATGCTGATGATGACATCGGCCTTTTCATAACGCGCTTTCTGTGTATCATAGACAAAATCGAGATAGGCGTCCTTCGCCGATTTCATGATCGCGCGGGATATGTCCTCGTCGCCGATCTCCGCATGCGGGATGGCGCCGATCTCATGCGCGAGACTGATGAGCTCGAGCATCAGGGGCTTGCTTTCATGCCCGCCGCGGATCAACACGATGTCGCCCGCCTTTGTGCTTGTAGAGACCTGGAGGAGGTTCTCCGCCAGGGTGCGCAGTCTGGGGTCTTTCATGCAATCCCTCTTTCATAGGTTTTATAGTGTTCTTCGGGAGCGCCCTCCCTGAAGGGCCCTTCCCGGTGCTCGACCATGTGCTTGAGGATTCCGAGCTCGCGTTCGAGGATGTCGCGCAGTGAGGCGGGATAGCCCAGCTTCCTGACATGCTCCGCGTACTCGCCCCTGTCGAGGGTCTTATAGGAGAAATCCGGGAACACCTTGAGGTCGAGGTCGTAGTCGATATACTTGAGCGCCTCTTCGTCGATGACATAGGGAGAGGCGATGTTGCAGTAGTAAAAGATGCCTTTGTCCCTGAGCATGGCGATGATGTTGAACCACCGCTCCTTATAGAAATAGGTGACCGACGGCTCGCGGGTGAACCAGAAACGGCCGCTGCCTTCTATGACCTTCGTCCGCTTGTTGGCGATGATGATGCCGTCGGCATCCTCATCCACGACCCTGGCATGGGTCCAGATCCTGTGGAGGGACCCGTCATGCTTGTAGCTGTGGACGACGATTTTTTCGTTGCGCTTCATATCGATGCCTCCGTTCTTCTGTATTATACCATGAAGTGCACGCGAATGATAACTCACTCCTTGTCCAGGAAGTCCCTTCCCATGAGAGTGTCGGGCTCGTGCGTAAAGAGCGAGGGGTATCCCTGCTGGCGCAATGCCTCGTAGGCACTTATGGCGACAGCGTTGCTCACATTCAGCGTGCGCACCTTGTCGCTGATCGGAATGCGGATGCAGCGATCCCTGTGCGATCTGAGGATGAAGAGGTCGATGCCGCCGCTCTCGCCGCCGAAAATCAGATAGTGATCGCCTTCGGCGTTAAAATCCGCCGCATCCAGCGGCTTCTCAGCGTAGCGCGTGAGAAAATGCATCGTGCCTTTCCGCGCTTCCATGAACGCCTCGAAACTCTCATGGACCTCATACTGCAGCTGCTTCCTGTAATCGAGCCCGCTGCGCCTGAGATACTTATCATCGAGGGAGAAACCGAGCGGTTTGATCAGATGGAGGCGCATATTGAACGCCACGGCGGTGCGCATGATATTGCCGGTGTTCTGGGGAATCTCCGGACGATAGAGGACAATATGGTTCACAGGGATTCCTCCTCTTCAAAGAGTGCGCGCACTGTCCGTTCAAACCAGGGGACATGCGCGTATTGTTCATAGAGCGGCTCGAGGGTCCCTTCATCCAAAAGCCCGCGCCTATAAAGCAGAGCGAGCGCGTTCCGCTTGAGGACAAGCCCGCCGCGCCAGGCGAAGGCATAGCCCTTGAACCTGCGCATCAGCTCCTTGTTCGATTGTGAAAGCAGGGTCTCGAGATGAAGCTGCGCATGCTCGTCGCTTTGAAATACATCGCGTTCGACGGGCGATATCGCTTCGTTCTTCGGACAGACATCGGCGCAGATGTCGCAGCCGAAGACATAATGGAACGCTTCAAGTTCACGGGGCGGATAATACGCTTTCGCCTGGGTCTTGTGCGAGAGGCATCGTCCGACATGGAACGCATTTTCCTCGAGCGCCTCCGTCGGACATGCCTCGATGCAGCGGCGGCAGTCGCCGCAGGTGTCCCGCTCGTAAGGGGCGAAACGGACATCCTTGTCGATGAGCAGCGTAGCGAGGTAGAGATGGGTCCCGTACACGGGGTGGATGAGATAACGGTTGTAGCCGATATAGCCCATCCCGGCGGCGAAAGCAGCGAGCCGCTCGTCGACGGGGTTGATATCGACGGCGCCTTCGGCGGTGACGCCTTCTTCCTTCAGCGCCTGTTCGATGGCTTCAAGGCGCTCCTTAAAGACGAGGTGATAGTCTCTGCCGTGGGCATAACGGCTGACCATGCCGTATCCGGGTCCCTTCGGGCGGGGCTTTTCCTTCGGATAGGAAAGCGCAAGGACCACGATGGTCCTCTTGCCCTCGAGAAAGGAGAGGTCCGCCTCCGGAAACAATCTTCTGTGGAGGGTGATGTATGAGTCGACGGGGATGCTTTTATAATCGTCGACGTATCGGGATAGGATGGCCTCCATGCGTCCTCCTTAAAAAGGCGGGGGCGTCCCGCCTTCATCCAGCGTGGTTTCGTCGGATCCTTTCGATCAGACCGGGGGTGTAGGCATTGGCCTTGAGCATCTCGATCTCTTCCTTATACGGGGGATAGACGCGCTTCTTCGAATCATCGCTCGCGGTGACATACGGCGTCTCGAGAATCTTCGGGATTGCCTCGTAATCAGAATGATGCACGATGCGGGCGATGGTGTCGAACCCTATGTAGCCTTCGCCGAGGTTGGCGTGCCGGTCCTTGTTGGCCCCCCTTGGATTCTTGGAGTCATTGAGATGGAAGACCCTCAGCCTCTCAAGGCCGATAATGTCATCGAAGTGTCGCATGAGCGCATCGAAGTCATGGACATCGTAGCCCGCGTCGTGCGCATGACAGGTATCGAAACAGACAGAGAGCCTGTGTGAAGCCTCCACGTGGTCGATGATGCGCCGCAGTTCCTCAAAGCTGCGGCCGAGCTCCGTCCCTTTTCCGGACATGGTCTCAAGCGCGATGCGGATGGAGAGGTCTTCGGTGCGGGCGAACACCTCGTCGAGGCTTTCGCTTACATAGGCGATTCCCGTGTCGACGCCCTCTTTCACGTGGGACCCCGGATGCAGAACGATATCCTGCGCGCCGATGGCGTCGGCGCGGATGATCTCCTCGGTGAGGAAATCGACGGCGAACGAACGCTTGTCCTTGTCAGGATTGGCCAGATTGATAATGTAGGGGGCGTGCACGACGACATCCGAAGGGTCGATGCCGTTATCGACCATCAAATCGCGCGCCTCTTCGATACGCAGCCTGTCTATGGATTTGCGGCGCGTATTCTGAGGGGCGCCGGTGTAGATCATGAAGGTGTTCGCATCATAATGGAGCGCTTCCTCAACGCTCCCCATCAACATCTTCTTGCCGCTCATGGAGACGTGGGATCCTAGTTTCATGATGAGCCTCGCTTTCGCTTCTTGGCGTGATGCTTCTTCTTGTAGCCGGGCTTGACGCGCTCCCCGCGGGGAGGCTTCCTGCGACTTTTTCCGGATGAAGTATCGCTGATGAGTTCGCCGTTTTCGATGTGGGAGAAATCGAGCGGGATCTCCTCTTTCTTTAAAAAGTCGAACTTGTCATCGTCATCGGAGGTATAGAGCGTGATCGCCTCGCCGCTTTGCCCCATGCGGCCGCTGCGTCCCACCCGATGGATATAGAACGTCATGTCCTCGGGGAACGCGACATTGATGATGTGCGAGATGCCCTCGATATCGATGCCGCGGCTGGCCATGTCGCTGGCGACGATGTATTGGACATTGAGCTTTTCAATATCCCGGATGACCTGCTTCCTCTCGCGCGGAGCGAGGTCGCCGTGCAGCTTCGTTACATCGAGGTCGCGGGTTTTCAAGTGAGAGGCGATCGCCTCGACATCCTCGATCCGGTTCGCGAAGATGAGCGCGAGATAGGGGTTGATGACATCGAGGACCCTTTCAAGCGTGCGCACCCTGTCCTTGTCCGTCTTGATGAAACGGTGGCGGATATTGAGACTGGCGAGGCGTTTCTTGCTGAGGATGGCCTCGTAGGGGCCCCGCATGCTTTTCTTGACGAAATGCTTGAGGAAATCGGGGAAGGTGGCGGAGAAGACCATGAGCTGCGCGTCGTGCTTGACGGTGTTCACAAGCACTTCGAGCTCGTTTAAAAACCCGATCTCAAGCGACATGTCGGCTTCATCGATGACAAACTGCCTGGCGGTATAGAGCTTGAGCACATTCTCCTTCACGCCGAGGTCGACAAGCTTGCCGGGGGTGCCGATGACAATCTGGGGCTGGGACTTCTTCAGCCGTTCGATCTCCTTCGCCCTGTCCCGTCCGCCGGTGTAGAGGCGGATGTCTATGGGCACCGAGGTATACTCCGAGACCTCCTTCGCAAAGCGATAGAGCTGGTCGGCGAGCTCCCTCGTGGGCGAGACGATGATGCTCTGGACGCGCTTGTCCGTCTCGACGATCCTATCGAATATGGGAAGCAGGAATGCATGTGTCTTGCCGCTGCCCGTCTCGCTGACGCCGATGACATCGCGTCCTTTGAGGGCGGCGGGGATGATTTTTTTCTGGATGTCGGTAAATGATTGAAAATTCATGCCTTCTAAGGCATTATAAAGATAAGGTTTTGCGAATTTCATGGACATCGCCCCTTTTCACGCTTTCATTATAATACATCAACTTCCGCTTTTCTACAATTATGAACGGAGGAATCACGTATATGCATGTCATTCCCTTGAAACCACGGGGCTACTGCCACGGCGTAGTCTCCGCAATCAAAGAGATGAAGCGCGTCGCCGAGGACGAAACCCTGCCCAGACCCATCCAGGTGCTCGGGATGGTCGTCCACAACCAGAAGATCGTCGATGACCTCGCCGAGCTCGGTGTTCGGACACTCGAAAACAAAGGCAGGACGCGCCTTGAACTTCTCGATGACATCGAGGAGGGCACCGTCGTCTTCACCGCGCACGGTGTGAGTGACGCTGTCTACGAAAAGGCGGCGCGGAAGCACCTCACCATCGTCGACACAACCTGCAGGGACGTCGCGGCCTCGCAGAACACGGTCAAGGAATACCTCGCCGAAGGCTACGCAGTCATCTTCATCGGCAAAAAGGCGCATCCGGAGACCGAGACCGTCCTCTCCTACAGCGACCATGTCCACCTCGTCGAGGACGAATCCGACGTCGAGGGGCTCGACATAAAAAAAGAGCACGTCGCGCTCACCAACCAGACGACCATGAGTCTCTACGACATCTACAAGGTCAGCGAAGCCGTCAAGAGACGCTTCCCGGACGTCGAACTCATAGAAGAGATATGCGATGCCACCAAGACAAGACAACAAGCCGTCATCAACCAGCCCGATGTCGACCACTGCTTCATCGTCGGCGACCCGCGCTCCAACAACACCGCCAAGCTGCATGCCCTCGCGACGAACAGAGGCGTCCCCGCTTCGCGCATTGAAAGCACGGAAGATCTCGACATCGAGCATCTCAAGTTCCTAGAGAGGGTCTCCGTCACCGCCGGGGCGAGCACGCCCACGCAGATCACCAAGGAAGTCATCCGCTTCCTCGAACAGTTCGACCCCTTCGATGCGTCCACACATGATACAAAAAGTCGTGTGAAGGAAACGAACATATTCCGATAAAAGCCGCGCCGGCTGAATCCGGCGCGGCGTTTTTCTACTCTTCCTGCGCAGGCTGATAATCCGTCTCGTGTGTCGCATCGTCGCGGACATAGCGGAAGGCGATGAATTCATCCACCCGCACATTGAACAGTAGCTCGGACAACATATAGGTGTTATCGATATCGACGAAATCATCCATGTCCTCCGTCTTGAAACCAATGATGAGGTCGTCCTCCTCGAGTCCGAGCGCATCGGCGGTCGAGGCAGGGGCGATGTCATCCACGCACGCTCCCTGAAGCGCACCGCAGTCGGAGGGGTGGACATAGCTGAGGCCGATGTCGGTGAAACGGGCCTCTCCGTAGTCCTCGAAATCGAGCATCATGCGTTCCATCGTGCTCGAGGGGACGGCATAGAACATGCCTTCGGCCCGCCATGTCTCATCATTACGTTCGAACGTGTCATAGTAGGTGTTCATCGCCACAATCCTGCCTTCTTCATCGACGAGCGGGCCGCCGCTGTTGCCCGGGTTGATCGAGGCGTCGTGCTGAAGCAGGAAGCCTTCATGATACGCTTGATCGAGATGCAGCTTCGAGACGATGCCCCGCGTGACAGTATTGAAGTGGTCGAAACCGAGCGGGCTGCCGATGGCGTAGACGGTCTCGGCGATGCGCACATCCTCGATCGGCCTGAATTCCAGGATTGGCAGATCGTGCGGAGATTCAAAAGTAATCAGAGCGGTGTCAGTCCCTTCGTGGGCGCCGACGAGTTCCACATCCTGCGCGCCGGTGAAAAAGGGATTGCCGTCGAGTGCGTAGCCGACATCGATCTCGTCGGCGTCGCCGACGACATGTTCATTGGTGATGACGGAATAGATATCTCCGTCGCGCCCGACGATCGCGCCGCTTCCGGAGCCCGTCCCGTCCTCATCCGTCACCTCGATGAAGACGACGCCTTCATGCATGTCTTCAAGCACATCCTCGAAGGCGGTCTCCTCTTCATGCTCCGTGCCCTCGAAGGTGAAGAATCTCGCATGCAGCGTCAAGTCCTCGGCGGGCATCGTTTCGTCATTGAACAATCTGGTGAAGTCTTCATCGACGTACCACCCGAGGAACAATGCGTCGTCCTTCTCCACGGTGGGAAGGTCGACGGGCTCGTCATACAGATAGGTGGCGTCCCCGATGGTCGCGTCGGTATATGTCTCGTATTCAATCGTGAACGCATCGGCTTCGTACTCCGCCTCGACGCTCATATCGGAATCGACGGTCTCCGTCGACTGCGACCATCCCGTGAAGTTCAATCCGTCATATTCAGGCGGCTCAGGCTTATCGATCGTTTCTTCATGCTGCGCGAAGGCCACATCGAACACCCGGCCCTCGGCATCGAGAAACTGTACCCTGTGGGCGGCAAAGGGGAGCGCGAGGGCGTCGATCTCCCCATCAGTGAACTCGACCACGAATTCATAGTCCTCATTGATGTAGACGGATTCAATGCCGGCATCGAGTTCAACCTCCAACGCGTCGATGTCGAGAAGATGCGACCAGTCTCCGTCTTCATAACGCCATTCAAGCGCTTCTTCATGGGTTCTGAGCTCAATCTCCCTGCCGTCCTCGCCGGCGGGACCCTCAAGCTCCGAGAGCGCGATGAGCGTCTCCCAATCGGCATCATTTCTGCGCCAGAGGATCTCCTCGTCCGTGACATCGAGGTCAACAGTCTCGGCCTCGAGCGCATGCTCCTCGACGAGCGTCTCCCATGCCTCGCCTGCATAGCGCCATTCAATGGCGCCGTCTTCCTCTCTTAATTCCAGATCATGCAGGACTTCTCCGGCCTCAATCGTCTTATCTCCAATCTGAAGATGGAGCACGCCGCCCTCCACCCAGGCATCCTCGACCGTCTCGACTTCCGGGGGCGCATCTCCCAGATAGATATCGCACCCTGCCAATGTGACCACAAGCAACATGGTCAGAGCTATCAGCCAATTTCTCATAATCCTACCTCCTCGGAAACTCTTGTACATAGTGTATCATATACCGCCGCCCCCCCCGGCTCTCAGACACAAGAAAAACCCCGTGCCTAGAAGCACGGGGCGGCGGATAGGGAGTTATTCGTCTGAGTCGTTTTCATCATTGAAGGGCATGCGGTCTTTCACTTCGTTGCGCCTTTCTTTCATGCGGTTTCTGAACTCCTCACGACGTTCTTCGATATCCGGACGCATCTCCTCGCGCTTCTCTTCGAAATCAGGAAGGTCGAAATCATCTTCCGCGCGCTGCCTGTGTTCTTCAACGCGTTCGCGGACTTCCTCCTTCATTTCATCCCTGATAGCGCGGGCCTCTTCACGTCGCTCCTCGCGGAATGACTCCATGCGTTCCTGATGCGCTCCACGGAGTATCTCCATAATCTCTCTCATCTCGAGCTCCAGTGCTTCTTCAGGTGTGAGCTCCTCATCGACCTCGGCGGCGCGAAGGATAAGGCGCGCGCGACCATAGCCGATATCATGGGACTCCGTGAACTCGACGATCTCTTCTTCAAGTTCCTCATCGAAGACAGCGCCGGCTACGCCGCGGTTCCTGAGTGCTTCTTCAATGCGGGCGCGTGCCTCCTCGCGAAGATTCTCCTCACGGCCTTCGTCCTCATCGGCGGCACGGACGAAGACTGCGTTGTCCTCTTCATCGACATCGATATAGCCGGTCTCGATAGCCGCTTCGATGAATTTGTCCAACGCCTCGTCTTTCTCGAGGCCTTCAAAATCGAGATCCGCAGCTACAATCTCTGCATCCTCGTTCACCAGGACGAAGCTCTCAACAACGCCTTCGTCGTCAAGGATGAACTCAATCTCAGGGTTCACAGCCACGGATAGATAGCTTGACGCTTCTTCACTGAACGCTTCCTCAATGTCGCAGGCACCGAGCGTGAACACCAGCGCCAGCGCACTCATCAATGCAAATAATTTCTTCATGATCAATTCCTCCTTTGTATTTTCACCCTTTAAACAATGCGTTCATGCATTTTATTGGCAGAAATTCATTTTTTTATCGAATACCGATCGCTGTACAAGCGAGAACGCCCCTTCCGGTTCCGCCGGGCGATAGGTTTTCGGGCGTCCACGCTCAAAATGGGACCGCCCATCTATCTATCAGACAGCGAATGCATCAGTATCATTCGCCCACGTCATAGGGCACGTTCTTCACATCTTCTTTCATCTCATCCAGCTGAATCAACACATGCACCAGCATCGTCAGAATGCCGAGGCTGATGAGCGCCTCGATGATCATGAACGCGTCGCCGTCGGCGAGGGCGGCGAGGAGATTGACGATCGCTAAGACAACGAGCAATCCGATGAATGCAAACGCTATTGCAATCGTCTCCCTTTTTCTGAATCTAGCGATTAGCCGTTTCATGGATGTCGTCTCCCTTCACAGGCTCGCCCATTAAACAATGCGCTCGGGCGTTTTATTAGAAAACCATAAAAAAACCGGCGCTAAAATCTACGGAGCCATGTGCCGGCTTAAAAAATGCGCACAGGCTGTGCGCATCATTCACCCTCATCGTCGGCGAGACGCTCCATGTCGTGTTCATACACCCTCGCGCAGTCACCGATGACATTGCATACGGTATAGGTCCCGTCCTCGTTGACACTCGTGATC
>PWEL01000039.1 GCA_003553945.1 Mollicutes bacterium
ATGTCGACGAATTCGACGGCACGGTCGACCTCACAGTGCTCGAAGATGAAGATGAAACCGTTTATCAGGACAACAGGGACGATGTCCTGAACTCCGCCATGCTACAGGCGACGATGAGTCAAACGCTCCTCGATATGGATGAGGATGGAGACATTGTCGTCCCATATTATCGTCAGGACTATGAAGACGGCGATAACGAAGAGGACGGCACCTGGGTGAGAAAGACAATCGCGCAGGGAGACCCCGAGGAATTCGAATATATCCTCAATGACGAGCTGGATTCAATGATAGTTGCGATGCTGACGCTTGAGATTGGATCCGCTGGAGATTTCGACAGCAACATCGATATCTCTGTCCTCTATGATGAAATCGAAGATGATGAAGAGGATTTCGCTGACAATCGCTCGGATGTATTGTCGTCCGCGGTACTGCAGGCGACATTGAGTGACGAACTCTTCTCCATGCAGGCTGATGGCACTATCACTGTTCCGTATTTCACTCAGGATTACGATAGCAACGATCCTGATGATGAAGATACATGGGTCAGAAAGACAGTCGCCGAAGGCGAAGACGAAGAGACAGAGTATGTCCGCGACCCTGAGCTCGACCAGATGCTAATCGCACTCATCACGCTCGATATCACAAACATCAACGACTTCGACGGCGCAGTCGCTGTGGACAAGGTCGAGGATGCAGAGGACCGCGACGATGTGCTCGCCTCCAGCGTTATTCAAGCCACCATCACCGATACGCTTTATGATAGCGAGAACGACGGACATATCGCTGTCCCCTACTATCAACCCACAGACAATCCCGAGAGCGAGGCGGTCCGCCTTCTCGTCGGCGATGAGGGCGAAGGGACTGACTTCATATATGTCAAGACGAGTGAACTTGACGCTGTCATTGAGGCGATGCTCACGCTCGGCGTTGAAGACATCGGTTCATTCGAAGGAGACATATCACTATCCGACGTGGTCGAGCACGACCAGCTCGATGATCTGCTCGCCTCCGCTGTCATTCACGCGACCATCTCCGACCAGACCCTTACTCAGGCGGATGAGGGACATATACTCGTACCCTATTACGAAGAAGATCAATCGACGGAAGTCCGCCTTCTCCTTGGAGAGACGGATGATGATGATTTCGACGGCGTGGACACAATCTATGAGTATATCACCGAAGAAGAGATCGATGCCATGATCATCGCGCTTGACATGCTCGGTGTCGACGACATCACCGAATATGAAGGCGAAATCTCGATGAGCGACGCCTTCGAAGATCCGAATCAATTGGTCAATTCCGCCGTATTGCAGGCGACGCTTTCGAGACAGATGTTCGAGGACACAGGCGACGAACTTGTCATTCCCGATGAATATTTCGATACAAATGACCCGATCCGTATCGACATTGACGATTTTGAAGAAAATTATCAGCTCACCTACGTGGAAAGCGAAGAGCTTGTCCGCATGATCGAAGGGTTCGAAGCCCTCGACCTTGATGATTTCGACACCATCGATGACCTTGACGGCGATGCGGCCATCACACCGGCCGATGTCTTCGACACACGTGAAGAAGAGGGCTACACGATCTTTGAATCGCTGATCCTTTCCGCGACCGTCTCCCATTACATACTCGATGTCTCCGAAATCGACCGCGACGGCTATGAAGAACCCTACAGCCTCATCGTTCCCGAGCATTTCCGCAGGGATATCACCGAGGACGGTGTTCCGTCCGAACGTATAGAGGAGGATGAACTCACCCATCTCCTCGACAGCCTGGACATGCTTGAATTCGATGCGTTCGATGATGACATCGACGCCAGCATCATCACGACCTTCGATCAGGAGACGTTGGAAGACGACCTCTTCGCTAGCGGCTCCGTCCATCTCACGAGTGACGCCATGCTCAGGACGAACGACAACATCGAGACACATGAACGCGCCGAGGCCAGCTACTACGATACTGACGATGTGACCACCAAGACAGACCTTGCGGAATTTGTCATCGCCGCGAGCGCTGTCGGCGGCGAAGGCGCCGATTTCACAGAAGTCGACTTCACTGACTATCAGACCATTGTCAACATGGATGAAGAAGACCGGGAGGACGTCTATCCCTCACTCATCGCCCGGAACACACTGACACCGCATCTAGAAACTGCTTATCAGGCGACGGGCGATGAAATCGACGACCAGCATTACATGAAAGAGGATTCCGACGACCCCGGCATCCTCTCAGAGGACGGCATCGAATATGTCATCGAAGAGCTAGAATAGCCGAGCTGATACAAGAGCGTCCAGCAATTCCTGCTGGACGCTTTTTTCATGGCTATCGGGCAAAAAAACATGTTATAATCAGATAGAGGTGATTATGTGAGGACGTTTATTGCACTGAATTTCGCTTCCGAAGTCCATGACACCCTGCACGAGATGAACGAATATCTTCAGACACAAGCGGCGTCCGGAAAATTTGTGCCAAGAGAGAACTATCATCTGACGCTCGTATTCCTCGGAGACATCGATCCAGCACATGTTGAAGACATCAGGAAAGTGCTCGAGCAGCTGCCGGCCGGGACGATTCCGCTAACTTTCGAGAAGCTCGGCACATTCAACCCCAGCCGGAAGGGACGCATCTACTGGGTGGGCATTGAAAGCAACCCGCAGTTGAAACGCCTCCATGAAACGCTTCTCGATAAGCTTGAAACGGCCGGCTTCGATTTTGACAGAAAGCCGTTCCGCCCGCACGTGACACTCGGACGCAAGGTGGTCACCTCGCTCGAGGCGCACCGGAAGGTTATGGAGGCCTTCGAACCGTTCAACACGATTGTCGATTCCCTCAGTCTCATGAAGAGCGAGCGTATCGGCGACCGCATGGTTTATGAACCGGTTATCACGAAAAAACTTTAAGGAGGGCGCCATGTCCTACAGAAAAAGCATGGTTCTGATTATCACTGTTTATGTCCTTGCTTTCGGGGTCGCTGTGCTGACAGCGATTGCACTGCCGTTCGATTCCCTCATCGCTACCGTCCTTGTGGCGGATGTGGTGGCGACACTGTTCGTCTACATGTGCAGCACCCTTTTCAAAAACACTTCGGTCTACGACCCCTACTGGAGCGTCGCACCGCTCGTGATGGTGCCCTTTTTCGTTGAAAGCCTCTCACCGGCAGTCTGGGTATTGCTCTTTGTGCTCTATCTCTGGGGCATCCGCCTCACGCTCAACTGGGCCTATACCTTCAAAGGCCTTCATGAAGAGGACTGGCGTTATGCGCTCTTCAGGGAGCGGTTCCCGCGCGCCTTCCCTCTGATCAACCTATTCTGTCTCCATATGATGCCCACGGTCGTTGTGTTTCTGATCACACTCCCAGCCTTTCTGCTGGTTCAGTCGGGACCGTCGCTGTCTCTTTCCTACGTCCTCATCGCCATAGTCGCAGTGTCCGCCGTCATTGTCCAGGGAAGCGCCGATTACAAGATGCACACGCACCGGGCGAAGCATCCGGGCAAAGTGCTTAAAGAGGGGATATGGCGCTACTCACGCCATCCGAATTATTTCGGGGAGATCCTGTTCTGGTTCGCCATCTACGGCATGATGGCTGTGATCACCCCTGACAACGCACTTGCCGTGATAGGGCCTCTCATCAACCTGCTCATGTTCCTCGTCATCAGTATCCCGCTCATGGAGAAAAGATGCATGAAAAGAGTGCAGGGTTACGCTGCGTACAAGGAAACGACGAGCATGCTCGTTCCATTGCCCTTCGCTCTTCACAAGGAGGTCCGGCAGGAATAAAGAAGCTGTATAGAAAAGTCAGGAACGTCTTCCAGGCGTTCCTGACTTCTTTAATGATTCATTCTGATGTTGAAATTGCATGTTTGGTGCGCCTCAAGTCGTTTGTTTCTTGATGAAGCGCTCGAAATGGTCGGTGACGGTGCGGACCTGATCGACGAAAATGGCGTGCGAGGCCCCTTCGATGATGTTGAGCTCTGCATTCGGGAGCTGTTCGGCGTTGGATTCGGCAATCTCCGGCATGAACACCTTGTCTTCATCGCCGTGAAGGATCAGTGTCGGCAGGGTCAGCTTCTCGATTTCGCCCGTGCCCTCTGTGAGGCCGTTGTGCTTATTGGAGATATTGAACCGCGAGATGGCGAGGTTGACCTCCGCATGGTTCCTCTGTTTGAGCAGAGCGTCGATATAGCGGTCGTAGCGTCTGTCGTGCGGTTTGTCCTTCGTGAAGATGGCGGCGTTCAGAATGCGTTTCAGTTTCACCGGGCTTTTTCTCTCACGAACCCTCTGAAGCGGCTTCAGGAATTTACGCATCTCCTTCATGGTGTCGATATAGCCAGGCGCCTGCAGGAATCCGAAGAACCTGCGCTTTTTAATGGGGCGCCCTTCAACCTCGCAGGACGCAAGAAGGATGAGTGTCTCGACATCATCGGGATGATCGACCGCGAGGCGCATCGCTACGGCGCCGCCGATTCCCCATCCGGAGACTGAATACGTATCGACGCCGAGGGCGTCGCTCGCTTGCGCGATGTCTTCAGCGAGGTCCTTGATCGATTCGACCGGATTCTCGTAGGAGGACTCACCGAAGCCCCTCAGGTCGAATGCATAGACGGTGAAATCGTCGCTGATTGCTTCCATGAGGAGGTCCCAGTGCGTCGAGGCGCTCAGGTTTCCATGGATCAGAACCAGATTATACGGGCCGCCGTCCTTTTTTCTATAAGCGATGGTCTCGCCGTTGTCGATCGTCTGTCTGTGGACTTTCTCAAAACTCAATGCGCTCATCATATCAACTCCTAACATTGTCTCAGGTCAATTATATCTTTTCTAAAGGCGGAAAACAAGCCCGTCGCGCCCCGAACGCCTTTCGTTTCCTTGAAGGGGCCCTGATGCGCGCGTGTATTTCCATAGTATCTTCACAGGGACGGGCATTTTTGGTACAATAATCTCGATTGAGGTGGCAATATGCTAGTGATGGTAGGTGCGAGCGCGAGCGGCAAGACGGAGATTGCGAAGCTCATCATCAGACATGCGGGGTTCAAAAAAATGGTGACCTATACGACCCGCCCCATGCGCAAAGGGGAGAAGGACGGCGTGGATTACCATTTTCTTTCCGTGAAGGAATTCCTGAAACGTCGCGCTGAAGGATTCTTTGTCGAGACATCGGAATATAACGGCCATTACTACGGCACTTCCTTCGACAGCGTCGCGCACGACCGTGTGCTCATTGTCGACCCGAGCGGCGCGAACACTCTGTATGCGAGACTCGGCGGCAAGGCAGTGTTTTTTCTTCTCGAGACCCCGAAATCGATAAGGGCCGAACGCATGTTCGCACGGGGCGATACACTTGAAGACATTGAAAAGCGCCTTGAACGTGATGATTTGTATTTCGACAGGCATAACCTGACGCATATCGACTTCATCATAGATACGTCGAAGAAAAGTCTGGACGAGCTCTGCGAGGATATCCTCGCCCGCTACAGACGATGTCTTCGTGAACGCAATCGCCTTTAGTCAAGGCGTTTTTTTATGCGATCTTCATTTATTCGGGTATATGTCCACAAGGCATTGACACACTTGTATGACAAATATATAATGTAACCGTCAGTGCTACGAACAATGACATGAAAACGTTTATGAAATCATACGCAAAGCTAACTTTTTAAGGAGGAAACGGCATGCTGGAGGATTTGCTCGAGAAGTACCCGCAACAAGAAGACCAACTGATCGAGATTCTGCTCGATTACCAGAGCCAGAAGCAACACCGCTACATCAGCGAAGAAGAAATCGCACGGATCGCCGCGCATCTCGGTGTCTCTGAAAGCAAAGTGTACAGCGTTGTGACGTTCTACACATTCTTTTCAACCGAACCACGCGGCCAACACATCATCCAGGTCTGCAAGGATGTCCCTTGCTATATCAACGGGGAGAGGACCATGCGCTCAGTGCTTGAAAAGCTGCTCGGCATCCGCGTGGGCGAGACGACACGCGATAAGCGTTTTACGCTTGAACAGACGAGCTGCCTTGGACATTGCGATGGCGCTCCGGCGATGAGGATCGACGACAAGACATTCACCAACCTCGATGAAAACAAGATCAAGGCTATTATCTCAGAGTATCGGGGGGCTAAATAATGCTCGAGAAAAAACTGATTACCGCAAGATTCGATAAGATCAATCCGCTCTCCATCGACGATTACGTCGAGCACGGAGGCTATGAAGCATTGTCCTTCGCACTCGGCATGGAACGCGTCGACATCATTGAGGAAGTGAAGAAATCACAACTCAGAGGTCGCGGCGGCGCAGCTTTCCCTACGCACATCAAGATGATGGGTGTGGCGAAAGAAGAGGACGAGCCCCGTTATGTCGTCTGCAATGCCGATGAGGGGGAACCCGGAAACTTCAAGGACCGCTATCTCATGGAGAACGACCCGCATCAGCTGATCGAGGGCATGATCATCACCGCCTACGCCGTGCGCGCGAACAAAGGTTTCATCTATATCCGCGGTGAATATGACAAGCCTCACAGCGTTTTGCAATGGGCCATCGACGAAGCGCGCAAGAAAGGATACCTCGGCAAGAACATCCTTGATTCGGGCTTCAATTTCGATATTGAAATCCGCAGCGGCGCCGGTTCCTATGTATGCGGCGAGGAGTTCGCCCTGATTGAATCGCTCGAGGGCAAGCCCGGACGCACGCGCGTCAAGCCGCCCTTCCCGACACAGGAAGGCCTTTTCCAGAAACCGACCATGCTGAGCAACGTTGAAACGTTCGCCAACCTCCCCCATATCGTCGATATGGGCGGTGAGAAATTCGCGGAGATCGGCACGGAATCCTCCAAAGGCACCAAGATTATCTCCCTATCCGGCAACGTCAAAAAGCCGGGCATCTATGAGATTCCCTTCGGCGTCCCCATCCGCGATGTCATCGAACAGCTCGGCGAAGGGACACCGGCCGACCGCAAAGTCAAGATGGTGCAGCTCGGCGGCGCCAGCGGTCCGATCATCCCGGAATACATGACGGACCTCACCATCGATTTCGACCGTTTTGAGAATTTTGATTCCAAGACCGGCGCCGGCGCTGTGATCGTCATGGATGACCGTTTCGATGTCTTCGATATTCTTTTAAGGATCTCCGAGTTTTTCGAACATGAATCCTGCGGCAAATGCACTCCCTGCCGTGAAGGCAATCTCCAGCTTTTGAAGCTTGTCGAGAAATTCGTCGACCGTCAGTCGAGCGAGAAAGACCTCGCCAATATCGAATCACTCGCCAGGGTCATGCATCAGACATCCCTCTGCGGCCTCGGCCAGAGCGCACCGACCGCGCTTCTCTCGACACTTCAGTATTTCCGCAATGACTTCGTCGACCGCATCGAACATCCCGAATCCCAATAAAGGAGAATGTGATTATGGTCAATATCCGTATCAACAATACCGATTTGACGGTCAAGGAAGGCACGACCATTCTTGACGCCGCCAAGGCGAACAACATCAATATACCGACATTGTGCTACTATCCCGACCTCGACATCAAATCCGACTGCCGTGTGTGCTCGGTGGAGATCGTAGGGGAGAAGGGTCTCGTCACCGCGTGCTCCCAGCCCGTGTGGGAAGGCATGGAGGTCAAGACGAACTCCCCTCGCGTCCTGAACGCACGCAAGACGCTCACCGAGCTTCTGCTCGCCAATCACGACGACACCTGCACGGCATGCGAGCGCAACATGAACTGCGAGCTGCAGACGCTCGCGAATACGCTCGGCATCGACGAGAACCGTTTTGAAAACGTCCTCGAGGAAGAACCACTCGATTCGCATAACGATGCAATCACGCGTAACGCCAACCGCTGCATCAAATGCGGCCGCTGCGTCGATGTCTGCAAGAACGTTCAGGGCCTCAACATCCTCGAGACCATGAACAGAAGCCATGAGATGAAAGTCACGCCCGCCTACGGCAAGTACCTCTCAGATGAGGAATGCACGTTCTGCGGACAGTGCTCGAGCGTATGCCCTGTAGCGGCGATCACTGAAAGGGACAACACCGACGAGGTGTGGAGAGTCCTCGACGATGACAGGAAGCATGTCATCGTGCAGGTCGCCCCCGCCGTGCGCGTCTCCTTGGGTGAAGAACTCGGCAGCGAACCCGGCAGCATCGTGACCGAGAAGATGGTCGCCGCACTCAAACAGCTCGGTTTCGACGGCGTCTTCGACACGGACTTCACCGCCGACCTCACCATCATCGAAGAAGGCTATGAACTCATCGAGCGCATCAAGGAGGGCGGCACCCTCCCGATGATGACCTCGTGCTGCCCCGGCTGGATCAGCTTCATCGAGCAGCGCTATCCGGAACTCATCGACAATCTCTCGACATGCAAGTCGCCGCAACAGATGTTCGGCGCTCTGGCAAAGTCATATTACGCCAAGACTGAAAACATCGACCCCGAGAACCTCCACGTCGTCTCGATCATGCCCTGTACAGCGAAGAAATACGAAGCGGCGCGCGAAGAGATGTCGGTCGACGGCGAGCATCAGGATGTCGATACCGTCCTCACCACGCGCGAACTTGGCAAGATGATCCGACAGATGGGCATCGATTTCAACGAACTTGAAAACACGCCTTTCGACAACCCCTTCGGCATCACCACCGGCGCCGCCGCCATCTTCGGCGCGACCGGCGGTGTCATGGAAGCGGCGCTCAGGACCGTCTCGGAAGTCCTCAACGAAGAGCCGCTCGAAAAACTCGACTTTGAAGACGTGCGCGGCATGGAAGGCATCAAGGAGGCCGAGCTCGAACTTGCCGGCAATAAAGTGAAGGTCGCTGTCGCTCACACCTTGAGCAATGCGCGCCAGCTCGCCGAGAAAGTCAAGGGCGGCGAGAAGGACTACGCATTCATCGAGGTCATGACCTGCCCCGGCGGCTGCATCGGCGGCGGCGGACAGCCTTATAACACAACCGATGCCAAACGCGAAGAACGCATCCGGGCGACCTATCAGGTCGATACGGGAATGGAATACAGAAAATCCCACGAGAACCCCTACATCAAGCGCCTTTATGAAGAATATCTCGAAGAACCGCTGGGAGAGAAATCCCACAAGCTCCTCCACACGCATTATTTCTCCCGCAACTGAACAGGCAGCCTGGCTGCCTGTTTTTTTCGCGCGCTCTTGTGGAAAGCGTCGTTAATGATTATAATAAGAGACGATGAGGTGACGTTTATGAAGACGGTTATATTCGACCATCCCCTGATCAAGAACAAGGTCGCGACACTCAGGAGGCATTCCACATCCATGCAAATCTTCCGCGAGACAGTCAATGAGCTCGCGGGACTGATGAGCTATGAGATCACCAAGGACCTCAAGACGAAGAAGGAGCGGATTGAGACGCCGCTTCAGCCCATGGACGCCGAAGTGCTCGACCAGGATGTCGTCATCGTCCCCATCCTCCGCGCCGGCCTCGGCATGGTCGATGCGGTCCAGATGTTGATTCCGCATGCGAAAGTCGGCCACGTCGGTCTTTATCGGGATGAGGATGCGACACCGAGGAAATATTATGCGAAACTGCCGGATAATCTCGAAGATGCGCTGATCATCGTCCTCGATCCCATGCTTGCGACAGGCAAGTCACTGAGCGCTACCATCGATGTGCTCAAGGAACGCGGCGCGAGAGACATCCGTTTCGTCGGCATCGTCGGATGCCCTGAAGGCCTCGATTATCTCGAATCGCACAATCCCCGGGTGAAAGTCTATCTTGCCGCGCTTGATGAGAAGCTCAACGCGGATAAGTTCATCGTCCCCGGCCTGGGGGATGCCGGAGACAGACTGTTCGGCACGAAATAAGGCGGTGAATGCTATGCAAGTAGTGACTGCGGACATGATGCGTCGCCTGGACGCGCGCACATGCGAAACGCAGAACATCACAGGCTTTCAACTCATGCAGCGTGCATGCGAAGGCCTTTTTGAAGCGATGCGTGACAATGGGTATCTGAGTGTCACGCGGCCGTTGATCCTTGCCGGTCCCGGCAACAACGGCGGCGACGGTCTGGGGCTCGCCAAGCACTTGAAAAAGGACCACCCCGGAGTGCGAGTCGTCTATATCGGCACACCCGTGTCCTTGCAGGGCGAGGCGTTAAAGATGTATGAACATGTGAAAGGCGATGTCGATATCACATTCGTTCAGGACGTTTCCGAGTTCAGGACGCTTTCGAAGGATGCCGACATGATCATCGACGCCCTCTTCGGTATCGGCGTGAATTCGCCTGTCAGAGCTCCGTTCGATTCTGTCATAGAATGGATCAACACTCAGGACCTCCCTGTTTTAAGCATTGACATTCCTTCAGGCCTCAATGCGGACAACGGTCTTGTGGAAGGCATCGCCGTGGATGCCGATGCGACTTTCGTGATTCAGCATTTTAAGGCTGGAAATTTACTCCAAGATGCGTTAGACTACAGTGGTGAGCACATTCCAGTCGATATAGGCATCCTCGACAGTGACGCCCCTATGTGGCTTGAAGAAGCCCTCCCCCCATTGCGGAAACGGCGTCATAACACCCACAAGTATGACTACGGGGCACTGCTCACCATCGGCGGCAGCAAAGGTATGACCGGTGCGCCGACACTCGCCGCCGAGGCGGCCATCAGAAGCGGTGCCGGTCTCTCGACAATCGCCGCCAAAAAAGCAGTCCTCCCTTATCTGCCGCGTGTGCCCTACGAGCTCATGTGGGCGGCGACCGACGATGTCCACGCGCTGATGAAGGCGCATAGCGCCGTAGTCTTCGGCCCCGGTCTCGGGAGGGACAATGCGGACAATCGAGCCCGTTTATCCGGCTTGCTTGAGAGAGACCTGCCGCTGCTCATCGATGCGGACGGCCTTTACTACCTCGCCGGTGAGCTATCCTCGGGGAGGGATCTCTCGCACGTCGTCCTCACACCGCATGCCGGTGAACTCGCACGTCTTTTCGGCATTTCTCCGGATGAAGTCGCGAGAAACCCGCTCTATTATATCGACCAGCTTGTCGCGCGGCATGGCGTGCATATCGTCCTGAAGGGACCGTGCACCATCATCGCGGGACCTGAAGGGAAGGCGTTCTCAACGAGAGGGAATCCCGGGATGGCGACCGCCGGGAGCGGGGATGTGCTGAGCGGCATCATCGGCCGTTTCCTCGCTGAAGGATACGCTCCGTTCGAAGCGATGCGCTACGGTGTAAGAGTGCATGGCCTTGCGGGGGATCTCGCACAAGATGCGTTCGGCGAGGAGAGCTTGAATGCTTCCGACATCATCACGATGCTTCCGGAGGCGATGCGCAACATATGATGGAGGGGTACCCAAGTGGCTGAAGGGGCTGGCTTGGAAAGCTAGTAGGGCGTGAAAGCGCCGCGGGGGTTCGAATCCCCTCCCCTCCGCCATCAATGTCATGCAATGCTTCGGCATTGCATTTTTAATGGCTTCGGGAAGGGCATTTTTCACACCTCTACTCTCCTCTGTTTTCGTTTTCAGGTATGGTAAAAGGCTTGTAAATGTGTTATCATATACGGATAAATAAAACCTTTTCATCCAGACTTCCGGAGGTTGTTATGGCGGAGGGAATCATTCTCGCCGGCGGTTTCTCCAGCCGCGCCGGCACAAATAAGATGACGCTCGAGTATGAGGAGATCCCCCTCATCGAGCATGCCATCGAGGCGATGAAACCTTTCGTCTCCCGCATTGTCGTCATCAGCGGTCACCACCATGAAGACCTTGTCTATCTTGATGAGCGCCGCTTCATAAAGCTCGTCTACAACCCCGATTATGAGAAGGGCATGTTCACCTCAGTGAAGTTGGGGGCCGCAGAAGTCGATGACGATATGTTCATCATTCCCGGTGACTATCCTCTCGTCTCCCGGTCTACCTATCGCGCGCTCCTTGACGCCCACGGCGTAATCCGCGTGCCTGTCTACAAGCAGAAAAAAGGCCACCCTCTGTTTATAGAAGCATCACTGAGAACTGCACTTTCCAACAGCAAAGCCCCGCACCTCAAAGCGTTCCGCGACCATTACCCGGTAACGACCGTCCCCGTCGGGGACGAGGGTGTGTTGGTCGATGTGGATACATTGGACGATTTTCAACGTTTGAAAAAGAGTAGGAAAGGAGCGAAAGCGTGAAAATCAATCAGCTAAAACAGGTCGAGACGCTCGATGAAGCGTACCGGCTTCTGAATGAGGACCGCCGTAACGTCGTCATCGCCGGCGGCGCCTGGCTCAAGATGTCGAGCCGTACCGTCGAAACAGGCATCGACCTTTCAAACCTGTCGCTCGATTACATCGAAGAGACCCCCGAGGCCCTTCGAATCGGAAGCATGACCACGCTCCGTCAGCTCGAGACGCACGCCGGCGTGAGAGCACTCTACAAGGGCATGCTTTCTACAAGCATCTCGCAGATCATGGGTGTGGGGCTCAGGAACCTCGTGACCATCGGCGGCAGCATCATAGGGAAGTACGGCTTTTCCGATGTTCTTCCCGCCCTGCTCGCGATGGAGACCTCGCTTGTCTTTCATAGTCAAGGGGAGATACCGCTTGAAGACTTCCTTGAAAGCAAAGGCAGAATCAACGATGTGCTCGTGAGCATCAACATCCGCAAGAAAAAAGGCGTCGGCTACTTCAAGAAAGTGAAACAGACGGCGCTCGCCTTCGCGACACTGAATATCGCGGTGAGCAGAAGCGAAGGACTCTACAAAATCGCCATCGGGTCGAGACCCTCGGTCGCGACGCTGGCGAGAGAGGCGATGGAGGAAGTCAACCTGGCGGAATCAGTGGATGATGAGACGATCGCACGCGCCGCCGAACACGCCACGTCGCTCAAGTTCTCCTCCAATCCGAGCGCTTCAGAAGACTATCGCGCGATACTGGCCCGCGTCTATACGGGACGCGGCCTCAAAGAGGTGAGAGACTGTGAAGATTAGCCTTACCCTCAACAACCGTCCGAAGACGTTCGACGTCGCGCCGGATGAATATCTCGTCGACACGCTGCGCCGCTATGGCTACACGAGCGTCCGCCGCGGCTGCGACACGACGAGCTGTGGCGTGTGCACGCTGCTAGTCGATGACAAGCCGGTGCCTTCCTGCGCGTTTTTGAGCGCTCGCGCTGATGGGGCTCGCCTCACGACAGTGGAAGGCATTCCCGAGACAGCGTCGAAGCTCGCTGAGCATTTCGGTGAGCGCGGCGCCGACCAGTGCGGCTTCTGCAATCCCGGCATCGCGCTCGCAGTGCACTCCATGGAACAATCCGGCATGCCCGCCGATGATGCGACGATCGATCACTATCTCGTCGGCAACCTCTGTCGTTGCACGGGCTATCAATCGCAACGCGAAGCAATCAAGGCGTATCTGGGTGATAAGAAATGAAAAAGACGAAAACAGTGAACCAGCAGGTTCCCAGCGTCGACGGCAAGGGCATCATGATGGGGCGTCCCGCATTCACGGACGATCTGACGCCTCGGAACGCCCTCGTCATCAAGGTTCTCAGAAGCCCGCATGCTTTCGCGAAGATCACTTCCATCGACACCTCGGAAGCCGAGCGTATCGAAGGCGTCGAACTGATACTCACCCATAAGGATTTCAAGCGGAACGCCTATACGCGCGCCGGACAGGGCTATCCCGAGCCGTCCCCGCACGACAAGTTCGTCCTCGATGAGTATGTCCGCTACGTCGGCGATGAAGTCGCCGCGGTCGCCGCGGTCGATGAAGCGACGGCCGAAGCCGCCGTGAAGGCGATCGACGTCGAATATGAGAAACTCGACCCTGTGCTCGATTTCGAGACAGCGAAGGATAACGATACCCTCGTCCACCCCGAAGACGATATCTACGAGATGTTCCCGATCGGGTTCGACCCGAAGCGCAACGTCGCGGCCTCATACCACATGGAGGTCGGCGACGTCGAGAAAACGCTCTCCGAGAGCGAGATCACCGTCGAGAACACTTATTATACACAGGCGCAGGCGCATGTCATGCTTGAACCGCACACTGTGAATGCGCAGCTCGACTATCAGAACCGCCTTGTGCTCATCTCCGCGACGCAGACGCCCTGGCACGTGCGCCGCATACTCTCGCAGACGCTCGAGATCCCATTGAGCAGGATCCGTGTGATCAAGCCCCGCGTCGGCGGAGGCTTCGGCGGCAAGCAGGCGATTCATGGAGAGATGCTGGCCGCGGCCGTGACCATGCGGACCGGACAGCCCTCCAGACTGACCTACACGCGCGAGGAAGTCTTTGAAAGCTCCTACACCCGTCATCCCATGCGCATGACGATAAGGATGGGGGCGAAAAGGGACGGTACGATCACCTCCATCGACTTCCACGGCCTCTCCGACACCGGCGCCTACGGCGAACACGCACTCACGGTCTACATGGTGACCGGGTCCAAGGTCCTCCCTCTTTATAACAAGGTCGACGCCGTACGCTTCCAGGGGGATATCGTCTACACCAACCACGTATCCTCCGGCGCTTATCGCGGATACGGGGCCGTACAGGGCAATTACGCCGTGGAATCGACCATCGACATGCTGGCGGAGAAACTCGGCATGGACCCCTTCGCCCTCCGCGAAAAGAACATGATGCTCGAAAACGAGACCTCCCCCATCTTCGAGATCATGGGGGAAGGCACCGAAGGGACGGCCATGGTCATGGAATCGAACAAGCTCGACTACTGCGTCGCGCGCGGAAAAGAGCTCATAGGCTATGACGAGAAGTACCCTCGCCGTGAAACAGGCGAAAGCAAGGTCAGAAGCATCGGCGGCGCGATCGCCATGCAGGGCAGCGGCATCCCCTATATCGACATGGGCGCCGCGACTATCAAGCTCAACGACGACGGGTTCTACAACCTCACCGTCGGCGCGACGGACATCGGACAGGGCAGCGACACCATCCTCGCCCAGATTGCGGCTGAACAGCTCGGCGTCGCCGTCGATAAAGTCATCGTCTATTCCTCCGACACCGACCTCACGCCCTTCGATGTCGGCGCCTACGCCTCGAGCACCACGTATGTATCGGGCAACGCCGTCTTGAAAGCGGCGCGTTCGATGCGCCGGATGGTCATCGATGAAGCGGCCCGGACGCTAGATGTGAACGCAGAAGATATCACGTTCGAAGGGGAAGTGTTCAAGGTGGAGGGAAGCGCCCCCCTGACGCTTTCCGACCTTTCCAACCGGCTCTACTATAACGAGGACCAGAAGCAGCTCACCACCACCGGAAGCTATTACGGCACGAAATCGCCGCCGCCGTTCATGGCCGGCTTCGTCGAGATCGAACTCGACACCGAGACCGGTGAATACGAGATCCTCGAATACGCCAGCGTCGTCGACTGCGGCACGACCATCAACCCCGCCCTCGCGAGAGGCCAGGTCGAAGGCGGTCTCATGCAGGGGATCGGCATGGCGGCCTTCGAGGACGTCGAATACAGCAAGAAGGGCAAGATGATCACCGGCGACCTGCTCAACTACAAGATCCCCACCAACCTCAGCGTGAAGAAGTTCACCACCGAATTCGCGGACAGTTATGAAGAGAGCGGCCCCTACGGCGCTAAATCCGTTGCCGAAATCGGCACCGACACGCCGCCCGCCGCCATCGCCAACGCCGTCTACAACGCCGTCGGCGTCCGCATCGACTCGCTCCCCATCACCCCGGAAAAAATCCAGAAAGCAATGAATGATAAAAAGGAGAATGATGTATGAACAAGAGATTATTGAGTGAAATCCTATTCTTCGGTGCCCTCTGGGGCATCATCGAGGCGACTCTCGGTTATGTACTGCACCTTGTCCCCGTCCCGTTCCTCGCGGGCACGATCATGTTCCCCATCGCCGTCGCCATCCTGCTCCAGGCGCACCGGCGCACCGACTCTAGACAGGCTGTCTTCGCCATCGGCGTTGTCGCGGCCTCGATCAAGTCCGTCAACTTTTTGACCCCCATGAACCAATGGGGCATCATCAATCCGATGATCGCCATCGTCCTCGAGACCCTGCTCGTCGTCGCTGCCGTGCACCTGCTCACAGATGAACGCGTGCGCACCTCGCTCGCCGCATTCTTCGGCGTTTCGCTGGGATGGCGGCTCCTCTATACCGGCTGGTTCACCATCCAGCTCATCGCGACGGGGTTCCTCGCCGAGCAGATCGCGGCGATCTCCACGTTCACGCTGTTCGTTGTCATCCACGGCGCTATTTCAGCGTTTGCGGCGTTCGGCCTGCACAAAGGGCTCAGCCGTGTCCGCATCACAAGATTCGACATCCATCCCATCGCCGCATCGGCGACACTCGTGCTGGCGGTCGCATTGACATTCGTACTCTAAATCCAAGGGGCCAGGGCGCAAGCGCCTTGGCTTCTTCAAAGACCAGGTGATCAGATGGAAGCCATCCATGAAAAGATTCTCGAACATAAGCGCCGCGGCGAGGACGCCGTGCTCGTCACCGCTGTCGACAAGAAGGGCGAAGGCCCTGTCAAGGTGGGCATCAAGATGCTCGTCAGTGCAAGCGGCGACGCCATCGGCACCGTCGGCGGCGGCGCGCTGGAGCATCGCGCCCGGGAAGAGGCGAAGGCCCTTTTCAAGACCCGGAAGAACAAGCTCGAGACGTATCTTTTAAACGAAGCGGAGGTCTCCAAAAAACCCGATGACATGACACAGCTTCCGATGACCTGCGGCGGCACCGTGACGCTCTTCTATGAATTCCTGGGCGTCATGAACCATATCTATCTCTTCGGCGCCGGCCATGTCGCCCGCGCCCTCGGCCACGTGCTCTCGACGATGGATTTCCATCTCACTGTCATCGATGCCCGCAAGGAGGTCATCGAGACCTATCCCTACGCGGATGAGCGCATCCATCAGGGATTCGCCGAGTTCATCGACGACAAAGGCATCAGGGACGGGAGCTATGTCGTCGTCTGCACACCGAATCACGAGCACGACTACCACGTCCTCAACAAGATCGTCGAGTACGATTTAAGTCCCGCCTACACGGGCATGCTCTGTTCGCCGGAGAAGCTCAAGGACTATATCGACAAGACCTACGCACAATACGGCAGGGATATCGATCTCAGGAACTTCTACGCCCCGGTGGGCCTCGATACGGGAGGAGGGTCCCCCGCGGAGATCGCCGTCTCCATCGCCGCGGAGATCCTCGCCATCCATCATGGGAAAAGCGGCCACCGGCATATGAGGGAGAATGTCCATGAAGACTATCGTTACTGGGAAGATCAATAGCGGCAAGACGAGAACCCTCAGAGCACTTCATGCCAATGCTTCAGAAGGGGATGGCTTCGCGGCCGTCAAATGGATGGAAGGCAGCGTGGTGAAAGGCTTCGACGCCATGCGTCTCTCCACTGAAGAGACGTATCCATTGATCCGCAGGAAAGGCGACGAAGGCGGTGACACCGTCGCTCATACGCTCGGCCCCTACAGTTTCCTTCGGCCCGCGATGGAACGCGTCGAGAAAGAGATGGACGCGTTGATCGATAGCGGTGTCTCACCGCTTTTCTTCGATGAAGCGGGGCTGCTCGAGATGGAGGGGAAGGGATTCGACGGACTCATCCGCCGCATCCTCGCCGCTTCAGCCGACGCTTTTCTCGTCGTCCGCCGCGACCTTCTCGAAGCGTTTCTAAAGCGTTATGATGTTGATGAATACCGCGTCATCAAGGCAGGTGAAGCCACATGGACCTAGCGGTCAAGAACGGCCATGTCTATAGCGAGGGCCGTTTCATGCGCAAAAACCTCTATATCAAAAACGGCCGCATCGAAAAGATCACCGACAGTGATATCGAAGCGGAAGAGACCTACGATGCCTCGGGGGACCTCGTGCTTCCCGGGCTCATCGACCCGCATGTCCATTTCTCGCTCGACCTCGGGGACCATGTCTCCGTCGACGATTTCGATGCGGGAACGCGTGCCGCCGCTTACGGCGGCGTGACAACCGTCATCGACTTCCTCGACCCCGTAGCGCGCGCGGAGGATATCCCATCCGCGTTTGAAGCGCGGAAGGCGCTCGCCGAGAAGAGCCACATCGATTATCGCTTCCACGCGACCATCAAGAACCCCGGCGACGACATCGCCGCTTTCATGGATGCGATGAAGCGCTTCGGCCTCAACTCACTGAAATTCTTCACCACCTACTCCGATTCGGGTCGCAGGACTTATGATGATGACATCCTCCGGATTCTGAAGACAGCGAAGGAGAAGGATATCCTGCCGCTCGCGCATATCGAGGATGATGCACAGATCACGCTCGACCCCGCGTTCACCCATGAGGATCTTCCGAGAAGCCGGCCGACATCCTGCGAAAGGGATGAAGCACTGAAGCTCGCCGGCTATGTCGAGAAGACGGGCGGCAGGCTCTACATGGTGCATCTTTCGAGCGGTGATACGCTCGAGGCGTTGCAAGCGGCGTACCCTTCGCTTCTTAACAGCCGTTTCTTCATCGAGACATGCCCGCAGTATGTCACGTTCACGAGCGACGTGCTGAGCGGGGAGGAAGGCCATCTCTACACCTTCGCGCCGCCGCTCAGGAGCGCCCCGGAAAGGAAACGGCTCGTCGAACGGTTCGATGCCATCGATTCGATCGGCACCGACCACTGCGCATTCATGCGTCGTGAGAAGGAAGTGTCGACGCTTTCGGACATGCCGCTCGGCATCGGCGGCGTCGAGCACAGTTTCAATGTCATGTACCGCCGTTTCGGCATGCAGGCTGTCGAGAGGATGAGCGCCGCTCCGGCCCGCCTCTTCGGCATGTATCCGAGGAAAGGGACCATCAAGGAGGGCAGCGACGCCGACCTCTTCATCTATGCCCTCGAAGAAGGCACGATCGAAGAGAACCACGCCCGTAGCGACTACTCGGTCTATCATGGCCTCGAGCGAAGCGGCTATGTGAGATCGACGCTTTCAAGAGGCGCCTTTGTCATGAAGGACCGCGTATTCAAGGGCGGCAACGGACAATGGATTGAAGGAGCGATGCACAATGGCTAAGGCGATCACGCACGCGATGGTGTTCGATTATGAAGATTTCTATGAAGACGGCTACGTCGTCTTCGATGATAAGGTCATCGACAAGGGGCCGATGGAGAAGTTCAAGGACGAAGGCTATGACATCATCGACGGACGAGGCCATCTCGTCATGCCTTCCTTCATCATCGGCCACACCCATATATATTCCACCTTTGCAAGAGGCTGGATCAACCCGTTCGAGTACCGGAATTTCATGGACATCCTCAAAGAGCAGTGGTGGAAACTCGATAGCGGCCTGAGACGGGAAAGCATCTACTACAGCGGCATCGTCAACGCCGCCGATCATGTGAAGAACGGCGTGACGACACTCATCGACCATCATGCCTCCGGTGAGATCGAAGACTCCCTCGATACGCTCGAGAAAGCTGTGAGCGAGGACATCGGCCTGCGGGGCATGTTCACCTTCGAGACCAGCGACCGCTTCGATGTCGAAAAGTGTCTTCAGGAGAACGCCGCCTTCCTCAAGAAGGGCCGCACGGCAAGACGCGCCGGCCATTTCGGCCTTCACGCCTCCCTCAGCCTGAGCGAGGAGACTTTGAAACGCGTGAGAGAGGCGAAGGGCGACGCCCCGATCCACATCCACGCCGCTGAAAGCGCGATGGATCAGGCGGACGCGGAGGAAAGGACCGGCGAGCGCGTCATCGAACGCCTCGACCGTCACGGGCTTCTCACTCCGGGAAGCATCCTCGTGCACGCGCTGCACATCAACGACGCCGAACGCGACATCATCAAGAAGCGCGGCGCCGTCGTCGCCCTGAACCCTTCCTCCAACATGAACAACGGCGTCGGCATCCCCGACTACCCGGCCCTCAGGAACAAGGGGATTCCCGTCATCGTCGGCAACGACGGCCTCTCCTTTTCGGCGACGAGCGAGTACCGCACGCTCTTTTTCGCCTCCCATGCTCTGAAGGAGGATTTCACGGCCATGGGGCTTGAAGACATCCAGCGCATCATCGACGACACCTACGCCTACGCAAGCGAACATCTCGGCGTCAGGCTCGGCCGTTTCAGGAAAGGCTACGAGGCGGACCTTCTGATGCTTCCCTACACGCCGCCCACGCCGATCAGCCTTGACAATGCGCTCGGTCATCTCTTCTTCGGCACCTTCGATAGCTTCAAGCCGAGCGATGTCTTCGTCGGCGGCCGCCATATCGTCAGGAATTATACGCTGGATGCAGACAATGAATCACGTTATAGAGACGCCCGTGCGCATGCGCAACACGTATGGGACACACTGAATAGAAAAGGTGAGACTGAATGAAGCTCCGAACGACATTCGACGGCATCACGCTAGAGAACCCCCTCATGCCCGCTTCCGGCCCTTTGACAGGCGACACTGAAAAGCTCGCGTTCATGCGCGATGAGGCCGGCGTCGGCGCCGTCGTCACCAAGACGATCTGCCCGAGGGAGCCCGAGATCCCCAAGCCCTGCATCTACACCGGCAAGCATTATGTCCAGAACAGCGAGCTCTGGAGCGAACATCCCATGGAGCGATGGGTGGAAAGCTTCCTGCCTGAATATGTCGAGAAGAAAGATCGTCCGCTCATCATCAGTGTCGGCTACACCAAGGAGGACATGGAGATTCTCATCCCGAAGCTCGACGCCTTCGCCGATGCGTTCGAGGTCTCGACGCACTATGTCGGCACCGACCTATCAGTGATCGCCGATACGGTGCGCACGATCCGCTCGCATACGGACAAGCCTTTCTACATGAAGATATCGCCCCACATCCAGAACCCCGAAGGCTACGCCAAGGCGATCAAGGAAGCCGGTGCGAACGGTGTCGTGGCCATCAACTCCCTCGGCCCCACCATCAATATCAACGCAAAGAAGCGCCGCATCGAATACGGCGCCGAAGATGGATTCGTCTGGACCACAGGGCCTCTCATCAAGCCGATGGCCCTCGCGATCGTCTATAAGATCAAGCAGGCCGAGCCCTCCCTCACAGTCATCGGCGTCGGCGGCATCACGAGCGCGGACGATGTGATCGAGTTCCTGCTCGCCGGCGCGAGCGGCGTGCAGATGTTATCCGGCGCGCTCCTCAAGGGCAAGGCGCTCTATGCGAAGATCATCAGGGACCTCCCGAAGGCGCTTGAGAAATACGGCTTCGAAAGCATCGAGGACGTCATCGGCACCACGCTTTCGAAGGATGTAAGCTATGAGGATGAGACCCCGACGCTCATCGAAGAGAAGTGCATCGAATGCATGCTCTGCGTGAAGACCTGCCCCTATTTCGCCATCGACTTCAAGGACAGGATCACGTTCAACCCCGATAAATGCTTCAGCTGCGGGCTCTGCGTCTCGATATGTCCTACAGACGCCATCCATATGGATAAACTAGGTTAGGGTGATAAGATGAAGAATATCTCAAAATCCATCGACAAGGTGGACGCACATGAGAAGATCGCCGGTGAGACGGCGTATATAAGCGACATCAAACGTGAGGACATGGTCTATGCGATGACGCTCCGCTCCCCCGTCGCGAGCGGGACCATCAGAAACATCACATTGCCGACGCTTCCCGAAGGCTATGCGGCGGTCGGCCCGGAAGACATCCCGGGCAGGAATCTGGTCACGATGATCTATGAGGACTGGCCCGTCTTCCCCGAAAAGCGCGTCAATTATATCGGCGAACCGCTGATGCTTCTCCTCGGGCCCGACAAGGAGCGGCTCGCCTCCCTCCTCGATGCCGTCGAGGTCGACATAGAGGAGGATACGCCGGTGCTCGATTACAGCCATAGCGGCGTGCATCTGCACTATGAAAAGGGCGATTCCGACAAGGCATTCGCAGACGCCGACAGGATCATCGAAGAGACCTACACGACCGGCTATCAGGAACAGGCCTACATCGAGCCGCAGGGGTTCGTCGGCTATATCGAGGATGAGACCTATACGGTCATCGGCTCCATCCAGTGCCCCTATTATGTGCACGAGGCCGTCAAGGTCACTCTGGATGAGACGGACGAGAACGTCCGTGTCCTGCAAGCGCCTGTGGGCGGCGCCTTCGGCGGCAAGGAGGAGTTCCCCTCCGTCATGGCCACTCAGCTCGCTGTCGCGCTCAAGAAAATAAAGCGCCCCATCAAGATGATCTATGAACGCGAAGAGGACATGGTCTCGACGACAAAGCGCCATCCCTCCAAGACCACCATCCGCGCCGCGGTCAAGGACGGCAGGATCACCGGCATGACCTCGCATATCGGCATCGACGGCGGCGCCTACATCGGCCTTAGCGAGGTCGTCCTCTCAAGAGGCATGCTCGCGGCGACGAACGCCTACACGATCGAGCATCTCGATGTCGACGGCGACGTCTATCTGACCAACACCGTCCCCAACGGTGCCTTCAGGGGTTTCGGCGCCCCGCAGATGATCTATGCGATCGAGATGTTCATGCATCACGCGGCGAAGGAGCTCGGCGAGGACCCTTTCAGCTTCCGCAAGGCCCACATGGTCAAGCAGGGAGACTGGACCTCGACCGGCGGCAAGTTCCGCGACCCGATCCTCCTCGATGAGATGATCGAGAAAGCCGCGGACATCTCGGATTATCATAAGAAACGCAAGGCCTATGAAGACGAGAATGTCTATAAGGGCATCGGCATGAGCTGGTTCTTTCACGGCTGCGGCTTCACCGGAAGCGGTGAACAGCACATCATCAAATCAAGGGTCGAAGTGGAGAAAGACGCTCAGGATACCGTCTATATCCATGTCGCCGCGGTCGATATGGGCCAAGGCCCCAAGACGACGCTCAGGAAGATCGTCGCGGATGTTCTGGATCTGCCGATCGAACGGGTCATATTCGACTATCCCGACACCCATCGCGTTCCGGATTCCGGCCCCACCGTAGCCAGCCGGACAGCGATGATCGTGGGCGGTCTGCTCGCCCGCGCCGCAAAGACGCTCAAGGAGACGTGGCGCGAGGGCGAGGCGCAGAAAGTCGAGAAGCGCTACCAGCAGCCCGACTACGTCGAATGGGACGGCGAATGCATGAAAGGCGACGCCTATCCCGCATATTCCTGGGGTGTGAATGTCGTCGAGGTCGAAGTCGACAAGCACACCTATGAAATCGATGTGAAGGACGTCTACAGCGTCTACGACCTAGGCAAGGCGATCGACGAACGCATCGTCCTCGGCCAGGCTGACGGCGGTCAGGCGCAGGGCGTGGCCTATGGCTATCTCGAAGTCATGAGCCGTGAGAATGGACGGCTCAAGCAGACGAACATGACCGACTACATCATCCCCACCGCCATGGACATGCCGAAGACGGACAACCACCTGATCGACAATCCTTATCCCTACGGCCCCTACGGCGCGAAGGGCGGCGGCGAGCTGACGCTCGTCGGCGGCGCCCCCGCTGTGGCGCAGGCCATCGAACAGGCTGTCGGCCGCAGGGTGCGCGACATACCGGCAACCCCGGAATATCTGATGGAGCTGATTCACAATGGCTGAAGTGACATTCACGCTGAACGGAGAAGAAGTGACAGTGGACAAGCCCTTGAACATGCGCTTCCTCGACGTCCTTAGAACGACCTTGGACCTCACCGGAGCCAAGGAAGGCTGCGGCGAGGGTGAATGCGGCGCGTGCGCCGTTCTGCTGGATGGGCGCATCGTCGATACCTGCATACTCCCCCTCGCGAGCGTCGCGGGAAGAGACATTGTCACAATCGAAGGCTACCGGACGACTGAACGCTTCCAGGTGCTCCAGAACGCATTCGTCAAGGAAGGCGCGGTACAATGCGGCATCTGCATCCCCGGCATGATCATCGCCGCCGAGAGTCTGCTGAGTGAAAATCCCGATCCTAGTGACGACGCGATCCGCACAGCGCTCTCGGGCAATCTCTGCCGCTGCACCGGCTATAACATGATCATCGCGGCGATCCGCCGCGCGGCGAAGGAAGGTGAAGGATTGTGGTGAATAAGATCCCCGAATCTCTCAACGAGGCGCTGCAATATCTGAAAGAGGGGACCTACGACGTCCTCGCCGGCGGCACGGACATCATGCTCAAGAACCGCGGCTACGCGGAAGCGCCCGTCCCCTTCAAAAAGAACATGCTCTATATCTTCAATCTCGATGAACTGCGCTACATCGCGACCCACGACGAGCATATCGCCATCGGTGCCGTGACAAGCTATGCCAGCATGCTCAGACATCCGGACGTCCCGGACATCCTCAAGCGCTCGATCAGACAGATCGCCGGACCGGCGCTCCGGCACGTCGCGACCCTCGCCGGCAACATCGGCAACGCCTCGCCTTCGGCGGACGGCGTTCTCGTCCTCTATCTGCTCGACGCCCGTATCATCCTCGCGAGCGCCGATGGAGAGCGCGAGGTCCCCATCGAAGACGTGATCACAGGGCCGGGAAAGCACACGATACGCCCGGAGGAGATGATCAAGGAGATCCGCCTGCCGAGGCGGACGTTCTCGAACACCTTTTTCAAGAAGGTCGGCGCCCGCAAGGCCGATGCGATCTCGAAGACGTCCCTCGCCGGCGCCGCACGTCTCCATGACAACGTCGTCGAGGAGCTGCGCATCGCCATCGGCGCGGTGAATGTGACCGTCGTCCGCGACCGATCAATCGAAGCGTCCTTCAAGGGCCTTACTCTTGAAGACCTGAAAGCCCGTGTCGATGAGGTCGCCGCAGCTTATGATTCCCTGATAAGACCCATCGACGACCAACGCTCGAACGCCCGTTATCGCAAGCAGGTCTCGTTCAATCTGATCGAGGCATTCATAAGACAGCTCTAGGGAGGCAGATACCATGCAAGCAGCGCATAAGATGGCTGTGGCCCGGGGGAAGAAGCCCGCGCAGAAAGTCATCAGGAACGCCCGCATCATCAATGTGTTCACAAGGGAGATCGAAGAAGGCGACATCGCCATCGAGGACGGCATCATCATGGGCATCGGTTCCTATGAAGGCAGGGAGGAGACCGACCTCGAGGGCAGCTACGTCGCCCCCGGCTTCATCGACGGACATGTCCACATCGAATCCTCCATGGTATCGCCGGGCCAGTTCGCCAATGTCATCCTCCCCAAAGGGACGACGACGATCATCGCCGACCCGCATGAGATCGCCAATGTATGCGGCGGCGAAGGCATCCGCTACATGATCGAGAGCAGCGATGCCTCTCCGCTCGATGTGTTCATGATGATCCCTTCAAGCGTCCCGGCGACGCCCCATGAGACAGCCGGCGCCACCATCACGCCGGCCGATGTCGACATGCTTTCAAGGGAAAAGAACGTCCTCGGCCTCGGGGAGGTCATGAACTATCCCGGTGTGATTGAAGCGGAAGAGGACATCCACGAAAAGCTCCGCATCATGAAGGGGAAAGTCATCGACGGCCATGCGCCATCGCTTCTCGGTGCCGACCTGGAGGCCTATATCGCCGCGGGGGTCATGACGGACCATGAATGCAGCACGGTCGAAGAGATGCTCGCGCGCATCCGCCGCGGCATGTATGTGCACCTCCGCGAAGGGTCGGCGACGCGCAATGTGAAACCTCTGCTTGAAGGCGTCGATGAACAGAACGCCAGAAGGCTCCTCTTCTGTACGGATGACAAGCACCCCGAGGACATCCGCCTCGAAGGCCAGATCAACTATAATATCAATCTCGCGATCGACGCCGGCATGTCACCGTTGCTTGCGATCCAGATGGCGACCCTCAACGCCGCCGAATGCTACAGGCTCGAAGGCTACGGCGGCATCGCCCCCGGCTATGCCGCGGACCTTGTCGTCTTCGACAGCCTCGAGAGGATCGAGCCGCGCCTCGTCTTCAAGAAGGGCGAGAAGGTCGCCGAGGACGGCGCTCCCCTGAAAAGGGCCGCTGATGTCGAGAACAGCGCTGTGCTCGACACGGTGAACATCGACCCCGGCGCGGTCGATCTGGACTTGAAACTCTCGACACCGCACGTCAAGGTCATCGGACTCGTCGATAAGAACATCACCACCCGGGCGCTAGAGCGCGATGTGCGCGTAGAGAATGGCCGTTACGTCAACGACCCCGGCGATGACATCCTGAAGCTCGCCGTCGTCGAACGCCATCGGGGCACGAACGGCGCCGGCGTCGGATTGGTCGAGGGGTTCGGCATCAAAAACGGCGCCATCGCGATGACCATCGCCCATGACTCCCATAATCTCGTCATCGTCGGCGACACCGACCGCGACATGCGCCTCGCGATGGAGACCATCACGGATATCGGCGGCGGTATCGTCCTCGTGAAGGACGGCCGTGTCGATGAAACCCTGCCGCTCGAGGTCGGCGGCATCATGAGCAAGCGGTCCGCCTCCGACGTGGCAAGCACGCTCGAATCGATGAAGAAGACGATCCGCGGCATGGGTCTGAATGAGCGTATCGACGACCCCTTCATCTCTCTGGCGTTCTTGTCGTTGCCGGTGATCCCCGATCTGAAACTGACCGACAAGGGCCTCTTCGATGTACGCACCTTCGAACTCGTCCCCATAGAAAACGACTGACGGAAAGAGTGATAATATTGGACTACATCAAGCACTACCGCTGCACCTTGTGTGAAACCGCCTACCCACCCCCGGTGGATTTCTACACCTGCCCGACGTGCGGCGAGCAAGGCATACTGGATATCGAATATGACTATGACGCGCTCCGCTCCATAGTGGACAGAGCGTATTTCGCAAGGGAGACAGAACGTTCCATGTGGCGTTATTATCCCTTGATGAGCGTCAAGGACAAGAACACGCGGTCGCTTGCCGTCGGATGGACGCCGCTTTATCCGACGAACCGCCTGCACGCATCGATCGGCATTGAAAGCCTCTATATCAAGGATGAAGGCGCCAACCCCACGGGGTCGCTCAAGGACCGGGCCTCGGCGGTGGCGGTCCTTAAAGCGATCGAGACCGGCAATACGACCGTCGCGGCATCCTCGACCGGCAACGCCGCCTCGAGCCTCGCCGGCAACGCCGCGCGGCTGGGGCTTAAGAGCGTCATCTTCGTCCCGAAACGGGCGCCGAAGGGCAAGCTCGCACAGCTATTGGCCTACGGCGCGCGTGTCATCAGCGTCGAGGGAGACTACAAGGCTGCCTTCACCCTCTCCAAGGCCGCGATCGACCATTACGGGTGGTATAACCGCAACGCGGCGATCAACCCGCACATGGTCGAGGGCAAGAAGACCGTCGCTTATGAAATCGCCGAGCAGCTGGGTTTCACCCTGCCCGACTGGGTCGTTGTCAGTGTCGGCGACGGCTGCACAATCGCCGGTCTTTACAAGGGATTCTACGACCTCAAGGCGCTCGGTATCACCGGCCGCATCCCGAAGATCCTCGGTGTGCAGAGCGAAGGCTGCGCGCCCTTTATTGAAGCGGCAAGAAAAAACTGCGGATTAGAGGAGAGCAATGAAGACACCATCGCCGACAGTATCGCCGTCGGCATCCCCCGTAATCCAGTGAAGGCCTTGAACGCCGTCAGATATTCACGCGGCGCCTGGGTCACAGTGAGCGACGAGGCCATACTGAAGGCGATCACGACGCTCGGAAGCCAGGAAGGCGTCTTCGCCGAACCCGCCGCCGCCGCGTCCCTAGCGGGCGCGGAAGCGGCCTTGAAACAAGGCATCATCGATAAAGCGGACACCGCCGTGCTGATCAACACCGGCAACGGCTTGAAGGATACACAGTCCGTCCAGGACTATCTGAAAGGTCCGGTGAGGCTTAAGCCCGACCTGGACGCATTGATCGACTATATAGACCACGAGGAGGCATAACATGAAAAACATTCCCTTCGGGCCCACCTATGAAGAGATGTTGCATCCGGAGAAGATAGACAAGGATATCCGCGAGAAGGCATTGCAAGCGAAAGAAGACGAATTCGACGCCTACAACCTCTTCAACATCACGTGGAAGAAGCCCGACAACACTGTCAACAAGATCGTCCTGCCCAAGGCGCTGACCGGGGTCGAGGCCAACATCGTCGTCCTGCTCGGAAAGGATTTCCCGAGCGGTTCGCATAAAGTCGGCCCCGCCTATTCGACATTGATTGAAGGCGCTGTCGACGGGGATGTCGTCCCGGGCACGCACAGGATTCTCGGGCCATCCACCGGCAACTTCGGCATCGGCGTCTCCTACATCTGCAATCTCATGGGCTATGACGCCACCGTCATCATGCCCGACAACATGAGCAAGGAACGCTATGACCGCATCCAGCACTACGGCGCCGACCTCGACCTCACCCCCGGCACCGAATCCGATGTGATCCTGACGCTCGAGAAGACGTTCAAGCTCGCCAAGGAGGAGAACAACGTCTCGCTCGCGCAGTTCGAGCTCCTGCCGAACTACCGCTTCCATCGCTACGTGACCGGAAAAAGCGCCATCGAGGCCGTGAAAGGCATCGGTAACGAGCGCATATCACTGTTCACATCCGCACCGGGAAGCGCCGGCACCATCGGCGCGGGCGATGAGATCAAGGCCGCCTTTCCTGAAGCGAAAGTCACAGCGCTCGAGCCGTATGAATGTTCGACGCTCACCGACGGCGGACGCGGCCAGCACCGGATCGAAGGCATCGGCGACAAGATGTGCACGCTCATCCATAACGTGCTCACGACCGACTTCATCACGCTGATCCCCGATGACGATGCGGTGCGCGGCCTCAAGATCATCCAGGACGGCACCGACGTGCTCGTCGAGATGGGCCTCGAGAAAAGCGAGGCCGAGGCGCTCAGGGATATCTTCGGCGTCTCGACCATCTGCAACATCCTCGGCGCGATCAAGATGGCCAAGCATCTCAAGCTCGGCCCCGAGGAGAACGTCGTCACCGTCGCGACCGATAGCTTCGACCGCTACGACAGCGTCATCGAGGACCTCGAGAACCGCTACCTCGAGACGGAGGACTATGTCCTGCGCCGCTGGTTCAAGGACATCTTCCTGCGCGCCGACACCTCGGACATCACAGACTTCAGAAGCAGCGAACGCAAGGAACAGCTCTTCAAGCAAAAAGAGAAGGACTGGCTCAAGTTCGGCTATTCCAAGGCGTATCTCGACGCCATGCGCGAGATGAAGTTCTGGGATGCGGAGTATGAAAAAGTCTTCGACTACAACGAACTGATCGCCAAATACAGAAAACAATAATCCCTAGGAGGTTTATTATGGATATTCCATTCGACGACATTCTCAAACAGGCAGAAGCCTATGAAAAAGACATGGTCAAGTTCCTGCGCGATATGGTGCGTCTTCCCAGCGAAAGCACCGAGGAGGGCGACGTCATCGCGCGCATCAAGGAAGAGATGGAGAAAGTCGGTTTCGATTCCATCTCCATCGACAAGATGGGCAACATCCACGGCCGCATCGGAAACGGCGAGCGTCTCATCGCCATGGACGCCCACATCGACACGGTCGGTGTCGGCGAGATCGAGAACTGGGACTTCGACCCTTATGAAGGGTTCGAGGACGACACCTACATCGGCGGCCGCGGCACGAGCGACCAGGAGGGCGGCATGGCCTCGATGGTCTATGCCGGAAAGATCATCAAGGACCTCGGCCTCGAGGACGACTACACGCTCTTGATCACCGGCACGGTCCAGGAGGAGGACTGCGACGGACTCCCCTGGGTCTACATCATCGAGGAACTCGACATCCGGCCCGAATTCGTCGTCATCACCGAACCGACCTCGCTCAATATCTACCGCGGACAGCGCGGCCGCATGGAGATCAAGGTCTCCACGCACGGCGTGAGCTGTCACGGCAGCGCGCCGGAGCGCGGCGAGAACGCCATATTCAAGATGGGTCCGATCCTGAACGACTTGCAGGAACTCGCAAAGAACCTGCATGAGGATCCGTTCCTCGGCAAGGGAACCCTCACCGTCAGCGAGATCTTCTCCAAATCGCCCTCGCGCTGCGCCGTCGCCGACGGCTGCAGCATCTCCATCGACCGCCGTCTGACACACGGCGAGACGCACACCGGCGCGATCGAGGAGATCGAGAACCTGCCCTCGGTCAAGCAAGCGGGCGCCACCGTCGAGATGTATGAATACAAGGAGGCATCCTACACCGGCCTCGTCTACCCCACCAAGGCCTATTTCCCGAGCTGGCTCATCGACGAGGACCATGTGGCGACACAGACGCTCGTCGAGACCTACAAGGACCTCTTCAAGGAGGAGCCGCTTGTCGACCGCTGGACGTTCTCGACGAACGGCGTCTCCATCATGGGACGCTACGGGATCCCCTGCGTCGGCTTCGGCCCCGGGCACGAAATCGAGGCGCACGCCCCGAATGAAAAGACCGAAAAGGACCACCTCGTCAAGGCGGCCGCCATGTACGCCGCCATCCCGAAGATGTATCTAAACCAATAAAAGGAGAATGCACATGAAACCCCTCTACAAAGGAAAACATTTCGTCACATTGCAAGAATGGGACCGCGGGGAGATCGAGAAGCTCCTCGAAGTCTCTTATGAACTCAAGAAGAAATTCCATGCCAACGAGGTCACGGACCTGCTCAAGAACAAGACCTCGTTCCTCATGTTCTTCGAACAATCCACCCGCACCCGCAACTCCATGGAGGCCGGGATCGCCCAGATGGGCGGCCACGCCAACTTCCTAGACACCTCCACCATGCAGATATCGCACGGCGAGACCGGCAAGGACACCGCCATCATCCTCTCTAGCTACGGCCACGCCATCGCCTGCCGAAACTGTTTCTGGGGCGAGGGCAACGCCTTCATCCGTGAAATGGCCGAGAATGCCAGCGTGCCGGTCATGAATCTGCAGTGCGACCTCTATCATCCCATGCAGGGCCTTGCGGACCTGATGACCGTCAAGGAGGTCAAGGGCGAGAGGGAGAACCTCAAGCTCTCCATCATATGGGCCTACGCGACAAGCCATAAGAAACCCATCAGCGTGCCGCTCACCCAGTCGCTCCTCTTCCCCCGTTTCGGCTACGATGTCGTGCTCGCGCATCCCGAAGGCTATGAGCTCCCCGAGTGGGTCATCGAGCAGGCGAAAAAGAACGCCGAGGCCGCAGGCGGCACCTTCACCGTGACCAACGACATGGACGAAGCCTACAGGGACGCGGACGTCGTCATTCCCAAGAACTGGGGAAGCTGGGCGTCGAATCAGAGTGACGACGTCATCGACGAGGTGCTCGAGGCCAACCGCCACTGGAAGTGCACCGAAGAGAAGATGGCGCTTGCGAAGGACGATGTCTCCTACATGCACGCCCTCCCCGCCGACCGCGGCAACGAGGTCGAGGACAGCGTCATCGACGGGCGGCGCTCCGTCGTGTATCAGGAGGCCGAGAACCGACTGCACACAGCCAAGGCTGTCATGGCGATGACCATGGGGGACAAATAGGCACCCTCTCGGACGCCCTCATTATTCTGCATAATTCACTTGGACTTTCAAAATAAACGTGGTAGAATTAAATAAAACAGGGGCGACCCCCGCAAAAAGACTCCGGCTCAAAAGAGCCTCGCGCGTTTTCGGCCGGAGTTTTTTAAAAAAAAGGAGTGATGAGGGTGAAACGTCTAGTCGCATTGTTCTTGATGGCTTTCAGTCTGTTTTTCCTGAGCGGATGTGATCTTTTCGGTGATGAGGACCCGGAGGTCACCGATGTAGAGATCACACTTGCTAGCGATGTTGAAGCGGCGGATCTTACAGTGGATCCCCACACCATCGTGCCGGAGGGAACGCAGGTCACGGTGAGTGCGTCCGCGGTCTCCGGTTATGCGTTCCTTCACTGGTATGATGTCGACCTCGGCGCGGTTGCGAGCGAGGATTCGACCTACACTTTTGATGCCGACACCGACTTTACGCTCGAGGCGGTCTATGAGGAGACGGCAACCGCGACGATCCTAGTTGAGAGCGCGCATCCCGATGCCATTCTCACAGCCGATCCAGAGACGCTTCCGATCGGCGAGACAACCCTAGTCACCGCTTCACAGATCGAAGGCTACATCTTCGAAGGATGGATGGACACCGGGACGGCACAGATCCTATCCGATGAGATGAGCTATTCGTTTGTAGCGGAAGGCGATCTGACGCTTGAAGCGCTTTACGCGCAGGCACCGCCCGACACCTCCGACATCCTTGATGATTTCATCGGCGACCTCTCCCACCTGGATTCCGTCATGGCGCATTACGAAAACAGCGATGCAGTGACGAGCGAGATGACATTCTTCGTGGAGGAGGCGTTCAACGGCGGAAGTGAAGGCGTGACGCTTCACATGCGTCAGGCCGTGTTCACGGACCCCCACCCCATGACAGACACCCTGATAGAGATCGAGACGCCGGATGAGGATATGCGGATGCGACTCATCGTCGTCTCCGAGAGCGCAAGCATGACCTTGCATCAGGTCTATCTCGACATCGGCATGTTTTTGGACATCGCGGAGGAAGAGGACGACATATCCTTCCGGGAACTATTCGCTCTCGAGAGCGACTTCGTGCACCTCACTGTCCCGGATATCTTCCTCGATGAGATGTGGGATATGTTCATGGATGAAGTCGCTGACGACCTCGAAGAGGATGGCTTCGCCCCGGATGAACTTAAGAACATGCTGGAAGGTCTTGCGGACATCATGGATAAATACCTCGACCTCGACTATTACAACGCCCTCGATGGCCTTGATGTGGAAGCCTACGAAGAGAACGGCGAGATTGTGACCGTGATGACAATGGATTCGGATTTGATCAGCACGATGCACGAGGATATCACCGAAGATCTCTATAAGACCATCGCCCTCTTCGATACCGAGATGAAACCTTATGAGGAATTCATCGAGGATGAGGAATACCTGCAGATGCAAGCGATGATCGAGACCATAGAACCCTTCGAGGTCGCGATGATCTATGATCCTCACGCGCAAAGCATGCGCATGAATCTGAACATCATCGACCTCCTCGGACAGTTCGCCGAGGAAGGCGACCTTGATGGGATGACCATGGAGTTCTCCGTTGCCGTCACGCCCGAAGGGGAGGCTCCCGATACCTCCGATGCCGAGTCCATCGAACGCATCGCTTCTGAAATTTTCCAGATGCTTATGATAGTGCAGTCCCATCATTTCGCCGAGCGCGTCCATGAAAGCACGCTTCCCACAGACACCTACACACTCCAGGCGCTCGCCGAGGAAGGGTACCATTTCGACATGCCGATTCTCGACCTTGATTTGAGCGAGATCGTCATCGACGACGATCCAGGAGAGTTCATGCTTGAATTCCATTATTCAAACAATGAAGAGGCGGTCTTTATCGATCCCATCTCGCTTGAGGTGCTGCAGGACCTTGAACCCGACAGCGACGACGTGCCCACGCGTGAAGAGTTCCTGGACATGATCGCTTATGTCGATGAGGGCAATATCGAACTTCAGTCCATGCTCTTTGAGGTCATAGGCGTGTTGCTTGCGGAGATGGAACCACCCGAGCCCATAGGACCGATTATCCCCGAAGAGGACATCGAAGGTTCCGAGGACTATTACGGCGTGGACCGTTATCCGGGGTCCGTCATCGTGCATTATCACGAAAGCGATACGGCCATCGACATTCAATACGAAGCGGAAACGACCGTGGAATCCGTTTATGAATTCTATATGAACTTTTTCGAGGAAAGCCCGTTTGACATCCTCGAAGTTTCCGAAGACCAATGGATCACGGCAATCGATGACTCGGTGTTTGTCGCTGTCGATGTATACAGTTTTGTCGACGTGGTGACCATCTACATCTATATCGAAGAAGGGGATGATGGGGAACCCTTGGTTTGAGAGGCTGCTCAAGAACAGGGACTGTACCTCTTTTCATCGCGGCATAATGAGCGATGCGGCATGCAGGGTCTTTCTTGACGTCAATTTACTATAAAGGAGGCGTTTTCCCGTGCTTTTCAGGGTGGTCCGCACCCCGTTTCGTGTGGGAAGGAGCGCTTCCTGGCAACAAAATGCCTAACCTTTGAATTTCAAATCGATTATGATAAAATACATGTAAAGGAAGGGCGCTTGAGCCCGACCAACAGAGACTCTGCCCCATGAGCGCCCCGTGCGTGCTGTGGCCAGAGTTTTATAAAAAAAGGAGTGATGAGAGAATGAAGCGCCTAACCGCCGTTTTCGCGCTTGCATTCGCAATGTTCTTTTTCGCAGCATGCGAACCGGATGAAGCCCCCGATCCGGAACCGGAAGAAGTCGACATCACGCTTGAGAGCGATGTCGATGAGGCGGATCTTACAGTGGATCCCGACACGAGTGTGGAAGAAGGGACAGAAGTGACAGTGACAGCGTCCGAAGTTGAAGGGTATGAGTTCCTTCATTGGTATGACGAGGAACTCGGCGCCACGGTATCCGAAGAACGCTCGTATACGTTTGACGCCGATGTCGATCTTACGCTCGAGGCTGTTTATGAAGAGCTCGAGACAGCCACGATCGACCTAACGAGCGAGCATGAGGATGCCGATCTGACAGCGGACCCCGAAGCGCCCGTGCTCGGCGAGGATGTCGTCGTCAGCGCTTCTGAGATCGCAGGGTACGACTTCGAAGGCTGGCTGGACACCGAGACCGATGAGATCGTCTCCGAGGAGCGCACCTATACGTTCGAAGCACAGGAGGACGTGACGCTCGAAGCGCTCTATGCCGAGACAGTCCCCGACACGGCGGATGAGATGCTTGAAGCGTTCGAAGGCGACCTCTCGCATCTTGAACCCGTCATCGATGAGTACGAGGAGAGCGAAGCGGTGACCACGGAGATGACAATGCACCTTGAGGAAGAAGTGGACGGTGAGACCGAGGCCGTCACCCTCCACAAAGAACAGGCCGTGTTCACGTATCCGGAACAGATGGTGGACACATCCATTGAAATCCTGACGCCGGAGGAGGACCTTGACTTCCGCATCGTCGTTCAGGAGACAGGTGAGCTGTATCAGGTATTCATCGACGCCGGAATGTTTTTGGACATGATCGAGGAAGAAGAGGACATGGACCTGAGAGAACCGCTCGACATTGATAGCGACTTTGTTCAGTTCACCATCCCCGAAGCCTTTATCGATGATGGCTGGGACATGTTCCTGAGTGAATTCGCGGATGATTTCGACGAGGACCTCGACCCTGAAGACATCGAAGCCATGCTAGAAGACCTGGAGGAGATGGAGAAATACTTCGAGCTCGGCTATTACAGCGCCCTCGACGCCCTTGAAGTGGGTGCTCACGAAGAGAACGGCAAGGTCGTCACCGAGATGACCATGACGTCCGAGGTCATCACTGCCGTATTCGAGGACATGTTCGAGGATTTCTATACAGCCATGGCCCCCCTCGATGAGGAGATGCCGCCTTATGAGGATTTCGTCGAGGAGGATGAATATCAGGAGCTGCTCGATTTCATCGACACCATGGAAACGTTCGATGTCGCCATGAGCTATGACCCGGACACGCAAGGCATGAGCATGGACCTCGACATCCTCGGTCTGCTTGAACAGTTCGATGAAGAAGGAGATCTCGATGACATGGTTGCGATGGAGTTCTCCTATTCCATCACACCTGATGCGGACATGCCGGACATCGAGGATGCGGAATCCGTCGAACGCATCGCCGAGGAAGTCCTTCAGCTGATTGTGATGGTCGAATCGCATCAGTTCGCTGAAGGCGTTCATGACAGCGATATCGACGCCGGCACCTACACGCTCGAGGACCTTGCGCAGGAAGGCCTTGTCTTTGAGTTCCCCCTCGTGGATTTCGAGACGAGTGAAGTGACGGTCGATGACAACCCTGAAGGATTGATCCTCGAATTCTATTATTCCAGCAACCAGGAGTCCGTCTTCCACGCACCGATCACGCTTGACGTCCTGCGTGAGATTGACCCCGGCAGGGAAGAAATGCCGACACGCGACGAGTTCCTCGATATCATAGACCCCGTCGATGAAGAGAACATCGAATTGCAGCTCAAGCTCTTCGAAATCATTGAACTGATTTTCGAGGAGATGGAGGAAGATGTCATCGAGCTGCCCGAGGAGGACCTTGAAGGGGAGGACCATGAAGCCCTGGAGAGGTATCACGGCTCAGTGATCGTCTATTATGAGGACCATGCGGACTACACGGTCATCAGCTATCTGGCCGAGACAAGCAAGCAATCCGCCTTTGAATATTTTGAAGCCCAACTGCAGGAAGGCCCCATGGAAATCATCCATGCCGAGCCTTACGATGCGATTGTCGCGGAGGGCGATCCGTACTTCTTCGACATAGAGTTTAGACAGGAATATGAAGGCATCATCGCGATTGATGTCTTCATCGATGAAGAGACTGATGACAATGGCGCCGATATGCCGGAAGAAGATGTGACGGGCTAAGATCATGACGCCCTGGAGCGTTATCCCGACTCTGTCATTGTCGAGTATGAGCAGTATGAGGAGTATCATGAAGGTGCTTTGCAAGAGGTCACCGAAATCGTCTATCTGGCGGAGTCAAGTTTTGAATCGGCTTATGGACACTTCGAGGGATTCTTTGGACAGGAAGACCATATAGACATCGATGATTATGAAAAATACCAGTGGATCGCAGCTTTCGGCGAGCCGTACTACTTTGAGATTGACTTTCATGAGGTGGATGACGATATAATCGCGATCTCCGCGGTCATAGTGGAAGACCTCGGCGTGCCTGAAGAAGATGTCGAAGGCGAGGATCACGATGCCGTGGAACGCTATCCCGACTCTGTGATAGTCGACTATGTTGAATCCGAAGAGACCTATAACGGCGTTACAGTGGAAATCTTCGAAATCGTCTACTTAGCGGAGACAACCCCTGAATCAGCCTTTGATCACTTCTGGGACTTCTTCGAACAAGACGATTCCCTGGACATTGATGATTACAGCGAGAATGAAGTGATCGAGGCCAGCGACAATGACGGTATCGACATCGCTATTCACCTTCAGGAAGAAGAAGGCGTACTTTCCATTTCCGTCTATATCGCAGAACCAGATTTATAATCACATAAACACTGCTTGATGTTAGATGTTCCCCTTGAAGTGGACACTGCAACTTGGCAGAACCCACTTCAAGGGGGTTTTTATGGAAAAACATCAAAGACGCGCAGGAATATGTGTGACAGAATAAGCTTACCATTTCACAGAGCCGGGAATGTCATGATAGGATGCACAGAGAGTTGAGGTTACGACGAGAAAACTTGGAATTTCTTACAACAAAATGCTTACGTTTATTGTTCCAAGGGTGAAAAGGAGGAATGAATCATGAAAAAACTAGCAGTACTATTCCTGCTGCCCGTTTTCGCTCTTTTCTTCGCGGGCTGTGAGATAATCGAAGAAGAGATTGAACGCGCAGAGTCGATCGAGCTTGAGGACTACGGCGTGGATGTGGCCAATCAGGATGTCTACCTCAAGATCACGAGCGACGCTGATGAACAGATCATCGAGGAGGTCGAGGTCAACGATGAACTTTACGAGCTTGAAAATGTAGGCGACGATTGGTATCTCCTCGACGAGGTTCCAATCGCTGAGAGCTATGAAATCGATGACCTACATTACCGTACTGCCGTAGGCGCAGGTCTTACCTTCTCGATCGATTATGAAATCACCATCGATGAAGCCATTGATCGCGCCCCCGAAGAGTATTTCGAGACCCTGGAGGGGACACTGGAAAAGGATGGCTATACGTTCACTGAATCCGAAGAGGACCTTGTGGATATTGAAAGCGATGCAGCGTTCGACGTCATTGAACTCGAGACGTGGGCATGGCTGATTACGGAGGATGAAGAGAAACCTCTTTTCGGTATCATCGAACACGAGGATACCGTCTATATCTTCGAGGCTCCCGAGGATGAAATCGAAGACTATATCAAGTGATGATTGATATTGCGTAAAAAAGCACTCTGGACGCGTTTCAATTTGCATCCAGAGTGCTTTTTCTATGGGAGACTCTCCCGTCAGTATATCTCCTTGTCCATCGCATCGTATTCTTTAAAGAGTTTCAGGCATTCCTCGCGGTATTTTTCATCGAGTTTAAGGATGTTCGTGTCCGAGAGGTCGTTGCGGATGAATTCATAGATGAAGTCATCCCTGAATCCGATGCTGTCGGCGTCTTCGGGTCGGCATCCGTAGATGATGTTCTTGATGTTCGCCCAGATGGTCGCCCCGAGGCACATCGGGCACGGATGCGCCGTAGTATAGATTGTGCAGCCCGTCAAGTCGTGGGAGCCGATCTTTTTGGAAGCGGCGCGGATGGCGTTGATCTCCGCGTGTGCACTGGCGTCGTGGTCGCTCAGGACGGTATTGGAGGCGACTGAGAGAATATTGCCCTCCGCATCGATGACTGCGGCGCCGAAGGGGCCTCCTTTGTCTTCATTCATCGTCTTTCGTGCGCGTTCGATCGCTTTGAGCATGATGTCGCGGTCAGAATCGATGGTGATCACTCCTTTCAATGTGCTTTAATTATATAGGTAAAGTGCGGACGGGACAAGTGGTGAAAAGGGGTTGGCGTTCTGGTATAATAAAGCCGGAAGGAGGCATGACATGCAAGGGACGATTGATTTTGTACACACGATGCTCGCCGGGGTGGTCACAGAAAGCGACCTCGTCGTCGATGCGACGGCGGGCAACGGCAAGGACACGGTGTTCATGGCCTCGCGCGCGGAGCATGTCTTCGCCTTCGACATCCAGAAGACCGCTTTGAAGCGTACAGAGGCGCGCCTTTTTGAAGCGGGGCTCGACAATGTGACGCTGATACATGACTCCCACGTCAACATCCCGCTGCATCTCAACCATCCGATCAAGGCCGCGGTCTTCAACCTGGGCTATCTGCCCGGCGGCGACAAGAACGTCACGACACATGCAAAGAGCACGGTGACGGCGCTCGAGGGGGTCCTGAGCCTCCTCGTGACAGGCGGCGTCATCGCCTTCACGGCCTATCCCGGCCATGCAGAGGGGAAGCGGGAGGCCGAGGCGCTCGAGCGCCATGTCGCAGGCCTCTCGTCGCGGACTTTCGAGACGCTTCTCTACCGGAGTCTGAATAAAACGAATGCCCCGTATGCCATCATCGTCAAGCGCAAGCAGGCGGATGAAGACTGAGCGTCCATAGAGCGCCTTCCGCTTTGACATGATATCATGAAACAAAGGAGGGAGCACAATGAAGCATAAATACAGAGAAGCCATCAAGCGGCTTACGCCCTTGCAATATGATGTGACGCAGAACGGCGCGACGGAGACGCCCTTTGAAAATCCCTATCACGACAACAGGGAGGAAGGCATCTATGTGGACGTCGTGAGCGGCGAGGTGCTTTTCACCACCAACGAACAATACGACGCCGGATGCGGCTGGCCGTCCTTCACCAAGCCGGTCCGATCCCTCGATACCGAAGAGGACACCTCGCACGGCATGCGAAGGGTCGAGATCAAGAGCCCCGAGGCGCAGTCACATCTCGGCCATGTATTCCCCGATGGCCCGGCGGAATCGGGCGGTCTCCGCTATTGCGTGAATTCCGCGTCGCTCCGTTTCATCCGGAAGGACAGGCTGGAAGAAGAGGGCTACGGGGAGTATCTTTCATATTTTGAATAGGAAGAAGCCGCGCTGTGCGCGGCTTTTTTAGAAGCAGCTGCCGCCGATGAATTCGCGGAGAAGGCTGTTGTTGGGGACATAGGTGTCGTCGACGTCCTTGAAGTATTTGAGGAACTTGATCAGGCGGTTGGCGGTGATGAAGTGCTCGCTGTCCCTCGGGATCTCCATCAGCGTGTCGAGTGCGTATTTCTTCATGACGCAGAGTTCATAGGCAAGCGAGGAATTGAAGATATAGTCGGCGCCTTCCTGGTGCGGATAGATCCATTTGAACTCGCCCTTTCTCACCGATCCCCACATGCCGATGGTCTTGCTGGCGGGGGCGTTGCGGAACTTCTTGTCCCTTACGATACGCCTGAGCAGCCTCAGGTTCGTGATGCTGATGGGGTTGTGATAGTCGATGTTGAGCTGGAGCTGGGGACTGATGAAGATCTTGAATTTCTGGTGCTTGGGGATCAGCTCGGTCAGCGTCTCGTTGAGCGCGTGGATGCCCTCGATGATGATGGGGTTGTTCGCGGTGATCTGAAGCTTTTTATAGCCGGAGCGCTTCTTGGTCATGAAATCGAAATTGGGGATTTTGACTTCCTTGCCCTGGATGAGGTCGAGCATGTTCTGGTTGAAGAGGTCGATATCAAGCGTGTTGATGTGCTCGAGGTCGATATGGCCGTTCTCGTCGGGTTCTATCTGGTCGCGGTCGAGGTAGTAATCATCCAGCGAGATCATCACCGGATTCATTCCCTGGGTCATCAGTTCAACACGGAGTCGGTTGGAGAAGGTGGTCTTGCCGCTTGAAGAGGGGCCGGCGATGGCGATGAGACGGACATCGCCGCTGTTCTCCTTCACTCGTTGTCCGATCTCTGAGAGCATCTGGTTGTGTTTCGCCTCGTTCATCTGGACGAAATCGACGATTCTTTCACTCTCGGCATGGCGGTTCATCTTCGCGATGGTGTTCGCCTCGATCATCTCGACCCAGCGGTTGGCTTCGCGCAGGGTGCGTCCGTAGATTGGCGCATCCACAAACGGAGGGATCTTCCCGCCGGTCTCCGCCCGCGGGTACTGGAAGACGAAACCGGGGGGATAGGCACGCAGGGTGAATTCCTTGAGGTATCCGGTCGAGGGGACCATGAGGCTGTACATATAGTTGAGGTAGCCGTCGCATTCATAGAAATGGACCACGTCTTCCGGGCGGTACTTGATGACATCGAGTTTATCGTCGTAGCCGTGCTTCTTGTAGAACTCCACGGCTTCGTCCTTGTCCATTTCGTAACGTCGGATCGGCAGGTCGGCCTCTACGAGACGTTTCATCTCCTCTCTCAGTTCATCGATGATGCGTCCGAGCTCGCCTCTTTGTTCGAGGTTGAGGATGTGGCAGAAGACCGAACGGGAGATGCTATAGTTGAATTTGAACTCGAATTCAGGATAGAGGTTGTGAAAGGCCATGGCGATGAGATAGCGCATGCTGGCTTCATAGACATGGATGGCTTCGGGATGTTCTGTGTTCAAAAACTCGACAGTCGCGTCGTAATCGACCTCGTAATGCAGCTCCCGCATGCGGTTGTTGACGAGTGCGATGAAATAGTCGCGCGCGGGGTCGTCGATCAGATCGAGCAGCCGGACCTTTTCCTTGTATTGTTTTTCTGTGCCTTCGATGTTCAACGTGAACATGGCGGGTCTCCTTTCTTGAAACCAAAGGGTAGGAATATCATTATACCAATCCACAGTCCTTTTTAAAAGGAAATTTTCCGCGAAAAAAAGCGTTTGATATGGTAGGATATATATAGGAGGGATAAGCATGGCCAAACACTTTGTCGAAATGCTTGAAACACTCGAAAGCGAAGGGAAGGTCCGTATCGAGATCGCCAGCACCCCGGTCCTCATCATCCATGATGCGGGGGAGGTGTACGCCGTCAACGACCGTTGTCCGCATATGCGCGCCTCGCTTTATAAAGGAGATTACGAGGCCGGCGTCGTTACCTGTAAGAAGCACAATGCCGAGATCGACGTGAAGACCGGAGAGATTCTGAAAAAAGCGCATCTCGGACCGATTAAGATGCCTACACGACGTGCAAAGACCTACAATGCCTTTGTGGAGGACGGGAAGGTCTTTGTGGAAATTTAACATTTTCCTTTTCAACAGGGCGCATTCATGGTAAAATACATTGCGAAATCCAAGGTGCCGCTTTAGCTCCAACAGGTAGAGCAATTCCATGGTAAGGAAGAGGTTGCTGGTTCGAGTCCAGCAAGCGGCACCATTTTATTCCTTCCCTTCATAAGTATGCTCTCAAGGAGTCGCTGATTTATGATTGAAAAGTACGCACTGATCAAGAAGATTCTCTTCATTGTACTTATCATTCTCCTTATCACGCTTTCGATCATGGTCTTTGTATAGTTTTTATAATCATGTTGTAAAAAAGCGCCGATGAGCTTTTAAACCGCTCATCGGCGCTTTTTCTATGGATGAGGATCAGGGCCCGCCCGGACCCGGGACGGAATCAGGAGGGCCTGGCATGGGGGATTCCATGTCGATTGCGTCCATTACATCCCTCAGCTCCCCGACGGAATAGTCGGCGAGTTCTTCGAAAGTGTAGTCGTCCGTCTCTTCGAGGATCGCATCGATCAGTCTTACTCGCATCACGCCGATGTCATGGTCTTGAGCGCGGTCAATGACGTCCGCTTCGGGACGGCCCTGATGGCCGCGCATCATGTCGATGTCGGGGATCCTTTCCTGCGCGACTTCCGGAATGCGTTGCTCGAGATGCTGGGTGTGGCGCCCTGCGAGCGCTTCATCATCGCTGACTGCGTCATAGAGGATGTGGGGAGCGTCTTCGCTCAGATGTCCTGTCTCGATGGCGTTTTCAATGATGCGTTCAATCGCTGTGTCGAAGTCTCCCCCCTCAATATCATCGATGTGTTCGATGAAAGCATCACCATCGTCGTTCTCTCCCTTCAGGGCGAGGACGGTGTCCTCCTCGTCGACGTCGAGGCGGATGCTCGGGTTGATTTCCAGATAGACCTGTGAGTAGGAGGTTTCAGAGGGGATGATGAACAGCGCGAGCAAGAGCACCGCGACGAGTGAAGTGAACGCGAGGGCGTAGACGGGCCTGCGCCTGCGCTTCTCTCTGTGCGCGCTTCTTTCTATGAACGCGCGGAATTGCGGCGAGGCCTTGACGCTGTCCTTTACATCCGGCGTATGCGCCTTCGCTTTTCTGCGGATGTGTCTTTTCATGTCTTTTTCACGCATCTTGCTCCCCTCCTTCCTTTCGCATTTTCTCAAGGGCCCGCTTGTATTTCCAGGTAATCGTGCCCAGTGGTTTATCCAACGCCTCGGCGATGGTCTTGTGGGTCTCATTCAGCACCGCGTGGCGGATGACGATCTCCTTTTCCTCTTCGCCGAGCACCTCGAGGAGTTCCTGGGTGTAGGCTTTCTTCTCCAGCTGCGCTGATTCGCTGGTGTATTCGGCGGTCTGATCCGAGGGCGTCTCTTTCTGTCTTTGCTTGATGGCGTTCAATGCCGTGCGCTTGGCGATGGTCTTGATCCAGGCTCTGAACTTGCCCCGGCCTTCGTAGCGCTCGAGATGTTCGATCATCTTCAGGTAGGTATCCTGCATGAGGTCCTCGCTGAGCTGGACATCTTTCACGACATAGTAGATGGTGTAGTAGACATCCGCCCTTGTCGCTTCATAAATATGGTCAAAGGTGTCTTCATCTCCCTTTTTGAACGCTTTTACATATTTTTCGAGTCTGCGGTTGTTCATGGTACTCACCTCGGTGGTCTTCATCCTTATAACAATGCATAAGGAGATTTTATTGGAAAAAAGACAATTTTCTTTTGTCCCGTCGAAAGCAGTGGTAAGATAGAAGTGAAAGGACTGATGACAATGCGTTTTGTAGCGACGGCGGCCTTCGGTGTCGAAGCGGTGGTGAAGAGAGAGCTCATCGGTTCAGGTTTCGATGTCGAGAAGGTGGAGAACGGACGTGTCTATTTTAACACAGATATCGAAGGAATGATGCGGGCGAATCTATCTTTGCGCGCCGCCGACAGGGTGTACATGGTGCTCAGCGCAAGGGAGGTCCTGTCATTCGATGCGCTCTATGAATGGGTGAAGGGCATACCCTTTGAAGAGTATCTTGATCTCAAGGGCCGTTTCCATATCGATGCGAACAGCGTGAAATCAACGCTCTACAGCGAGCGCGACATCCAGTCGATCACGAAGAAGGCGCTCATAGACCGCTTGAAGGAGCGCACGGGAACCGAGCGGTTCAAGGAAGAGGGCGACAGGCACCGCATCCTCATCACCCTGCGCGGGGACGCTGCGGAAGCGTGGCTCGACACGAGCGGCGAGGCGCTTTTCAAAAGGGGCTACAGGAGCGAACAGGTCGAGGCGCCCATCAAGGAGACGCTCGCCGCGGCGCTCGTGCTGCTGAGCTTCTATGAAAGGGGCAGGACGCTGTATGATCCTTTCTGCGGTTCAGGGACGATCGCCATCGAGGCCGCCATGATTGCGAAATCCATCGCGCCCGGTCTTTTCCGCTCCTTCGATTTTGAGCATTTCATCTTTACGGACAATGCAGCGTATCAGCGGCTCAGGAAAGAAGCCTACAGTGCAATCGACCATAGCGTGGAGGAGAGCATCCATGCGAGTGACATCGACCATGCCGCCGCACGCGCGACAGAGGAGAATGCACTTAATGCCGGCGTCGATGATATCGTGGACATCACTATCTCGGATGTGCGGCATGTCACATTCCCACCCTATGCCGTGGTGATCACCAATCCCCCCTACGGGAGCCGCCTGGAAGGGGATGAAGACCTTTATGAAGCGTTGGGGAATAAGATCCGGGAATCGAATACATGCTCATTCTACGTCCTGACACCCTTCCAGGGTGTGGAAAAGACATTCAAAAGACGCGCCGACAAGACCAGGGTCCTCTTCAACGGCCCGCTCAAGACAAGGCTTTATCAATATCACGGCCCGCCGCCGCAATGAAAAAGCTTCCCTTCTCAGGAAGCTTTTTTCGTGAATAAGCCGGTGCTCAAGAGATCCATCACCACATCGACAATGCGCTCGATGTCGTTATCGCCTTCACCGAGGTCCATGATGACCTTCAGCGCGACGAAGTTGGTGATGCCCATGAGGACGAAACTGAGCACCTCGAGGTCCAAATCGCGGATCTCGCCCTGTCGTCGTGCCTCCTTTAGACCGTTCACATAGCGTGCGGAGAAGGATTCATAGTACTCCTTGAAGAGTTTCCTATCGATGTAGAGCGATTCCCAGATGATGTTGTAGATCTCCGGGCGCCGCTCGGCGTATTCGATGAAGGCCTTGATGCCCTCGCGTTCTTTCTGATAGCGTGTCGTCGCCGCACCGACGCGTGTGGCGATCTCTCTGCGGATGTCCTTCGAGAGTGTGAAGAGGAGATGTTGATAGAGCACCTTCTTGCTGGGGAAGTAGAGGTAGAAGGTGCCTGCGGCGACGCCCGCCGCCTGTGTGATGTCGTTGATGGTCGTGCCGTGGTAGCCGTTTTCATAGAAGAGGCGCAGAGCGGCCTTCTCGATTTCATCGAACGTGATGCGCGCATTTCTCGTGGTGGGTTCCTTGATGTTCAGATTGCCTAGTTTCATAGCCTGAGCTCCTTTACAGAAGAAAGATAACGTATGATAGTAAGCGTTTTATTGACAGTGTAAGCGTTTTATGCTACTATGTGAATAACCATTCAGTTTATGAACATATATTCACAAACTGAAGGGTTGTTCACAATCGAGTATAAACCAGAAACACAGTTTTTACAAGCAATTACTTAAGGAGGATTTATTGTGAAGAAAGCGTATGTCGTTTCAGCCAAGCGTTCACCGATCGGTGCGTTCATGGGATCGCTCTCCAAGCTGCATCCGGCGGAGTACGGAGCAGAAGTGTTGAAAGCGGCTTTGAAGGAAGGCGATGTCTCGGCGGAGCACCTCGATGAGGTCATCGTCGGCAATATACTGCCTGCGGGGCTCGGGATGAATGTCGCGAGACAGATCTCCCTCAAGGCGGAAGTGCCTGAAACCACCCCCGCGTATGCTGTGAACATGGTGTGCGGTTCAGGGATGAAGTCCGTCATCAATGCCGTTACGAGCATCCAGAACGGAGACAGCGACGTCATCGCCGCCGGCGGTGTCGAGTCGATGTCGAAAGCGCCCTATATTCTACCAGACAAGCTCAGAAAGGGCAACAAGATGGGCGGCTTCAAAGTGAAGGACCACATGATCGACGATGCGCTCACCGACGTCTTCAACGGCATTCACATGGGCGTGACGGCCGAGAACATCGTCAGAAAATACAGCATCTCCAGAGAGGCGCAGGACGCCTTCTCGCTCGATTCTCAGAAGAAAGCGGCCAAAGCACAGGATGAAGGCCGTTTCAAGGACGAGATCGTCCCTATCGACGTTCCGGACCGCAAGAACCCCTTCACGTTCGAACATGACGAGCACATCAACCGCAAGGCGACCGCTGAAGCTCTCGCCAAGCTGCGCCCTGCATTCGAGAAGGACGGCACAGTGACGGCGGGCAATGCATCGGGCATCAACGACGGTGCGAGCTTCATGCTCATCGTCAGTGAAGATGCGCTCGAGAAATATGACCTCACGCCTATCGCGGAGATCGCCGGATTCGGACAAGGCGGCGTCGACCCCGCCTACATGGGGCTCGGGCCCACGCCGGCGATCAAGAATGCGCTCGACCATGCTTCGCTCTCGATCAAGGATATCGGACTCTTCGAGCTCAATGAAGCGTTCGCGGCTCAGAGCCTCGGTGTCTTCACCGAACTCGAGGAGGCTTTCGGAGAGGACAAGGAATCCCTGCTAGAGCGTACGAACGTCAACGGCGGCGCCATCGCACTCGGACACCCCGTCGGCGCGAGCGGCAACCGCATCACGGTAACGCTCCTGCATGAGATGCTCAAGCGGGAGACATCATACGGACTCGCCTCCCTTTGCATCGGCGGAGGCATGGGCACCACATTAATTCTTAAAACGGAGGGTCTGCAATGAGACTTAAGAACAAGGTAGCTTTGATCACCGGAGGCGCACAGGGCCTCGGACTCGCAATGTCGGAACGTTTCGCCGAGGAAGGTGCGAAGGTCGTAGCCATCGACCTTCAGGAAGCGTCGTTCGATGAAGAGAACATCCAATCGGCACAGCTCGATGTCACCAATGAAGAGGCCTGCGAGACGTTCTTCAATGAAATCGTCGAACAATATGGACAGGTCGACATCCTCATCAACAACGGCGGCATCACGAAGGACGGCATGACGAAAAAGATGAAGGGTGAGGACTGGGACGCCGTGATGAATGTCAACTTGAAAGGCGCATTCAACCTGACGCGTCATGTCGGGCCGCATATGGAGAAACAGGGCGGCGGCGCCATCATCAACATCTCCAGCGTCGTCGGGGAATATGGCAACATCGGCCAGGCGAACTACGCCGCGAGCAAGGCCGGCCTCATCGGTGCCAGCAAGACCTGGGCCAAGGAATTTTCCAGAAAGGGCGTCCCCGTGAGGGTCAACGCCATCGCACCCGGTTATGTCATGACCGATATACTGAAGACTGTCCCAGAGGACCTTCTCGATAAATTCGCGAAGATGACCATGCTCGGACGTCTCGGAGAACCGAAGGAAATCGCCGACGCCGCACTGTTTTTGGCCAGTGACGAAGCGAGCTACATCACCGGGCACACGTTGAGCGTCAACGGCGGCATGAGACTTTAAGGAGTGGTAGTATGGCCGATATCTATGTCGGCGTCCTCGGAACAGGCATCTATCTCCCTTCCAAGACGCGCAGTGCGAAAGAGATCGCCGAGGCGACGGAAGGCAACTGGACCGAGGAGAACATCATCAAGAAACTCGGAATCAAACAAGTGTATGTCCCCGGAGAAGGGGACGGCACTCAGGAAATGTCCGCAAAAGCTGCGGAACAAGCGCTTGAAAATAGCGGCGTAGGCGCGGAGAGCATCGATCTCATCCTCGATGTCAGTGAAGAGTGGAAGGAATACCCTCTGACCACCTCCGCGCTCTACGTCCAGGGCGCCATCGGCGCAAGAAACGCCTGGGGCATCGACGTGCAGAACCGCTGCGCGACCTCCCTGAGCGCCTTCAAGATGGCGAAGGATATGATGATCGCGGATGAGACGATCGACACCGTCCTCATCACCGGCGGGTACCGGAACGGCGACCTCATCGACTACAGCGACCCGCATGTGTCGATGATGTACAATCTATCCGCCGGCGCCGGCGCCATGGTGCTCAGGAAGCATCATGCCCGCAACCGGATACTAGGCTCCCACCTGATCGCCGACGGCACCCTCGCACGAACGGCGGGTGTGGAGATCGGCGGCACGAAGCATCCCACGACAAGAGAGAACCTTGAAGACGCCAAAACCTCGCTGCGCCTCATGGAGCCCGAGAAGATGAAGGCGCGCCTGAATGAAGTGTCGGTGCCGAACTGGTTCCACTGCATCGACAGGGCGCTTGAGAAATCGGGCAAGACCCGCGAGGATATCGACTACCTCGCCATCCTGCATATCAAGCGCTCCGCGCACGAAGGCATGCTCAAGGAGCTAGGCCTGAGCGATGAGCAGACGATCTATCTCGAGGATTACGGCCACATGGGCCAGATCGACCAGATCCTTTCTCTGCATCTTGCGCAGGAACAGGGCAAGATCAAGGACGGTGACACCATCGCCCTCATCGCGGCCGGCATCGGCTATGTCTGGGGCGCGTCGATCATCGAATGGGGTGACGCCTGATGGATATCGTCACCCAACTTCTTCGCATTATATTCAACAGCCTCCAGACCGGAAGCATCTACGCCCTTGCGGCGCTGGGTATCGTCCTCATCTTCAGGACGTCGAGGACGACGAACTTCGCGCAGGGCTCGATCGGTACATTGAACGCCTATGTCGCGGCCATGGCCATGGCGAGTCTCGGCTGGAACATATGGGCCGTGGCGCTGCTTTCGATCATCACGGCGTTTTTCACCGGCGTCATCATCGACAAGTTCATCCTGAGGCCGGTCGCGAAGGTGAGCCCCATCTCCAAGCAGATCATCACCCTCGGCCTCATCATGGTGATTGTCGGCATCATACCGTTCATATTCGGCGTCGAGACCTACAGGCTGCCGCGTTTCATCGCTGCGGGACGCTACGACATCCTCGGTGCGACGCTGCGCCTCAACACCATCTTCACTGTTGGCCTGTCACTCGCGCTCATGGGATTCATCTTCTGGTTCATCCAGTATACGAAATGGGGCCTCGCCATCCGCGTGACCGCTTCGGATGAGGCGACGTCGCGCCTGATGGGCGTCCCCACGAAGACGGTGACCACCATGTCGTGGGCGGTTGCGGCCATTCTCGGTACCCTCGCGGCTTTGATCGTCGCCCCGCAGGCGAACGCCGCACCTTCCACAAGCATGTCAACCTCTATGTCGGCAATGCGACCCCGCCCGACAAGCACGGCTATGTATCGCTCTCGCTCTCGAACGTGTATGAAAAGCACGTCATCGAGCAGGCCGATACCGTCATTCTCGAAATCAATCCCAACCTGCCTCGCACCCACGGGGACCTTGAAGTGCACGAAAGCGACATCGACTATATGATCGACGTCGATTACGATGCGCCGGAGCTCCCCGATGCGGAACCCACGGAGAAGGACGAGGCGATTGGCGAACATATCGCCGCGCTCATCGACGACGGCGACACCATCCAGCTCGGCATCGGCGGCGTCCCCAATGCCGTCGCCAACGCGCTCACGGACAAAAGGGACCTCGGTGTGCACACCGAGATGCTCACGACCGGGTTCCTGCGCCTGCACAAGGCCGGCGCCATCAGCAACAAGCAAAAGACCCTGCACAAGGGGAAGATGGTCTGCGCCTTCGCGCTCGGGACGAAGGAGCTCTACGATTACATCGACGACAACCCCGCCGTCATGATGCTGGACGGCAACTATGTCAACGACCCGAGCGTCATCGGTCACAACGACAACCAGGTCTCGATCAACACCACGCTCGAAGTCGACCTCACAGGCCAGTGCGCGAGCGAATCAGTCGGCACCCGGCAAATCAGCGGCACCGGCGGACAGGCCGATACCGCCACGGGCTCTCAGCGGGCGCGCAACGGACGGAGTTTCATCACGCTCTATTCCACGGCGAATGTGAAAAACAAGGAGACCGGCGAGCGCGAGCGCGTCAGCAAGATCGTCCCCACGCTCAAGGAAGGTGCGGCTGTCACGCTCTCGCGCAACGATGTCGACTATGTCGTCACGGAATACGGCGCTGTAAGGCTTCGCGGCACCAACATCAAAGAACGCGTCGAGAAGCTCATCTCCATCGCCCATCCCGATTTCCGGGATGAACTGCATGAAAAGGCGAAGCAACTGGGGTATATCCGATGAGCACCTTCGATTTCAACGGCAGGGAAGTCTACTATACCACTGACGGCGATGCCTCGAAGCCCGCGCTTCTGATATTGAACGGCATCATGATGTCGCATAAGAGCTGGGAGCCCTTCAAGGACTCCTTCACCCCCTATTTCCATCTCGTGCGCTTCGACATGCTCGACCAGGGCTATAGCGCCAAGATGGAGGAGGACTACACGCAGGACATACAGGTCGACCTCGTCAAGGCGCTCCTCGACCACTTGAACATAGACAGAGCCTATATCGCCGGCATCAGCTACGGCGGCAGCGTCGCGCTTCAGATGGCGGTGAAATACCCTTCCCGCATCGTCCGCATGGCGCTTTTCAACGCCGGCGCCCGCACTTCCGAGTGGCTCAGGGATGTCGGCCGCGGCTGGAATGAAGTGGCGAAGGGCAGAAACGGGAAGGCGTACTATCACGTGACCATCCCCTATATCTATTCCCCGCAGTTCTATACCAGGGAGAATGCCTGGATGGAGGCGCGCAGGGAGAAACTCCTTCCGGTCTTTGACAATGCCGATTTCCAGGACGCGATGGTGCGTCTGACAAAGAGCGCGGAAAGCCATGATGTCTCGGACCGCCTCGAGGAGATAGAGGTTCCCACCATCGTCGCGGCGGCGGATCATGATGTGCTCACGCCGCCGCATGAACAGCGCGAGCTCGCCGAGCGCATGCCGAATGCCCGTCTCACTGTCTTCGACGACTGCGGCCATGCGAGCATGTACGAGAAGCCGTCGCTATTCGTCGCTACCATCCTGGGCTTCTTCCTGGATGATCAGGAGAGTTATGAAATCGAGTGACTAAGGAGGGTTCCATGGATAAAGAGTATCTGACGATTGAAAACAACGAGACGATCGCCTATATCGAGAAGAACAGGGAAGCATCGGAAACGCTCGTGCTCCTGCACGGCAACATGAGCAGCGGCGTGCACTATGAGCCGCTGTTTGAACATCTCGACGATGTGCATCTGATCGTCCCCGACCTCCGCGGCTTCGGCGATTCGACCTATGCGACGCCTGTCGATGGCTTGAAGGATTTCGCGGACGATGTCGCGATGTTTCTGCGCAAAAAGGGCATCTCAAAGGCGCATGTCGCGGGGTGGAGCACCGGCGGCGGTGTCGCGCTCGCTCTCGCCGCACGTCATAAGGACCTCGTCGAGCGCCTCGTGTTGATCGAGTCCTGTTCATACCGCGGCTATCCCATATTCAAGAAGGACAAGTCCATGCAGCCCACGGATGAACTCTACACCGACAAGGCATCCCTTGCTGAAGACCCTGTGCAGGTCGCCCCTTTGATCAAGGCGCTCAGGACGAACGACAAGGTCTTCATGCGGCAGGTGTGGGATGCGATGATCTATACGGTCGACACTCCGGATGAAGCGTATTATGAGAAGACGCTCGAGGAGACATTGAAGCAGAGGAATATCGTCGACGTCGACTGGGCGCTCCTCACCTTCAACATGTCCCACACGTCGAACGGCGTCAGTGAGGGCGACGGCACGATCGACGATGTGGACGTGCCGGTGCTGATGGTGTATGGCGAGCAGGACGCCGTCATCCCGAGAAAGATGTTCGAAGAGACGGCGGATGCGCTCGCCGACGTGGAGACGGGGGTCTACGAGAATTCCGGGCACTCCCCCATCGTCGATGTCCCGAAACAGCTCAGCGAACGTATCAAAGAATTCCTTAGGAAATAAGGCGGACTGATGTCCGTCTTTTTTCACAAGTAAAACGCCCCCTCACCCGGTAACATAGGGATGAGGTGATTATATGAAGAAAACACTGTTCGCTCTTTTGCTTGTCCTGTTGATGTTCATGACGAATGTGCAGGCGCTCGAGAGTGAACCGGACGGGAAGAATCTTTTGAACCCCTCCTTTTTCGAGCACGATAGCGGCGCCGATATGCTTTATACCACGACCCCTGTCCCCCTTGAAGCGGGAGAGACGTATACGTTCTCCGCTTCGAGCGAGTGGGGCTGGAATGTGAAGCTTTTCGCGCAGGATCATGTCTATGCGGATGAAAAAGCCTACGACCATGATGCATGCTCGATCGAGGGCTTCACCATGACATGCACATTCGATGCCGTGGCGGATGAAGTGGACGTGGAGGTATCCGGAGGTGACACGTCACGCTACTATGGATCCTACGGCCTCGAACTGTTCCAGCTCGAAGCGGGCGGGACGGCCACTGACTATGAACCATATATTCCGAAGGAGGAGGGGGGCCCTCCCGAGTTCTCGGGTGGAGGTACCTTCGTCACGAGCTACACGGAGGCGTATGCGCTCGACGACATCATCGACAATCATATCAGCGCCTATGATGCAATCGACGGCGATGTGAGCGACTCGATCAAAGTCGTAGAAGACGCCTATACGGGGAATGAGTCGACGGTCGGCGCGTATGAAGTCGTTCTCGAGGCGAGCGATTCCAGCGACAACACGGCGTATTTCGACCTGCTTGTCTCGGTCATTGACGATGTGCCCCCTGTCATCGAGGGAGAAGAGGCGGTGCATGTGGATGTCGACGAGGCCTCCGCGCTCACGGCGATCATCGATGAGTCCTTCGCGTTCCATGATGAGTATGATGGGACGATCGACGAGTACAGCATCGTGAGCGATGACTACACCGGCAGCGAGACAGTACTCGGTGCGAAGGCTGTCACCATCGAGGTATCGGATGCGGCGGGCAACATCACGTCTTATACGTTCGATGTCGTCGTCGAGGACATCACGCCGCCGGTGATCAGCGGTCCGGAATCGAACACTGTCTATCTTTCCAACCCGAAGACCCTCGATGATCTGCTTGCGCTTTATGAAGCGACGGACAATCACACTCCCGCGGAAGAGGTCTCGCTTGAGATTATAGAGGAGGCTATCGATTTCGACGCCGTAGGGACGTATGACATGGTATTGCGCGGCGAGGATGCCTCCGGCAATCAGACGACGAAGAGTGTCGAAGTCGTCATCATCGATGATGTGCCGCCGGTGTTCACCGGACCTTCGTTCAAGGAAATCTCCTATACGTGGTCGCTCGATCTCAAGGCCTTGATCGCCGACTTCACCATCGAGGACAACCACGACACCCTCGATGAAGACGACGTCGTCGTAGTAAAGAATGACTATCAGGAAGGCATTATCGGCGAGTACGAGATGCTTTTCGAAGTCGCGGATGCCTCCGGCAACCGTTCGGAACATGCGATGGTCATCGCTGTCATCGACGACGTTCCGCCTTATTTCATCCTCGATGAGCGCATCACCGTGACGAACACGACGCACCTATCAAGCGAAGAAGTGTTTTTGCATCTCAAGCAGGATGCGGAGGTCGAGGCGTTCGCCCCTGTCGCGATGGAGGTCATCGCCGAAACCTATACCGAAAACAGCGAGACCCCCGGCATCTATGAATACGAAGTGGAGCTTATGAATGCCGAAGGGGCGCGCGCGCAGCACAGCGTGGAAATCGAGGTGGTCGGCATCGTCGATCAGGACTCGCCGAACTGGTTCATCGCGGTCGCTGGCGCTATCCTTCTCTGCGGAGGTGCCGTCTGGGTGAAACGCCGTTGATGAAGTTTTAACAAAAAAGCTGCGGATTTTCCGCGGCTTTTTTATTCTGCCTATTGACTTTTGCGCCATAGCATTTATAATAATTAGGAAAAACCTAACTAACTATTCGGGAGATGGATGGCGCTATGGAAAAAGAAACGGTCCGCAAAGCATTCAATGCGTTCCTCAAGATGTATTTTCAAAGCTGTCGGGAAGTCTACGAGGAACTCGACCTCGAAGGCATCACCAACCGGCAGTTTCAATATCTCAGAGAGATCGAGAAGAACGGCTCGATGACCATGAGTGAACTCGCGGAAGCGTTCGACCTCTCAAAACCCACGGTCACGGAAGTCGTGCGCAAGTTCACTGAAGCGGGCCTGATTGAGAAGAACCGCTGTAATGAGGACCATCGCGTCTTCAATATAACCCTCACCGAACGCGGGGCTCTGCTCGCGAAGACGAACATCCTCGAGAGCGACCGTGCGCTTGAAAAGATCTTCGAGCGGCTCGATGAGGATGAAGTCAGGACACTCATAAAGCTTTTCGATAAGATAGGGCAGGTGGAAACATGATATTCTCGAAATCGATCAACCAATACTACATCAAATTCATTCATCTTTTCCTGATGGGGCTTGTCGCGCTGCTTCTCGTCGACATCGCGCAGCTCGAGATCCCCAACATCATCGGGACCCTTGTCGATCAGCTCGAAGCGTACAGGGCCGGTGAACTGACTGAAGGTGAAGCGATCGACGCCGTTCAGGACATCCTCCTGACGCTGGTGCTCATCACCGTCGCCATCGTCGTCGGACGTTTCATCTGGCGTATCGGCATCATGGGCGGCTCGCGTCGCCTCACATATGAACTCAGGGACGACATGTTCCAGCATGCGCTCGTCCTCTCCAACCGCTTCTATTCCGAGCGCAAGGTCGGCGGTCTGATGGCGCTTTTCATCAATGACATCGAAGCGATCCGCAGGGCTATCGGCCCGGGCATGATCATGATGATCGACGCCGTCTTCCTCGGCGTCCTGGTATTGACGCGGATGATCCTCCTCGACGCGCGGATGACACTTGTGCTCGTGATTCCCATGGTGGCCATCGCCCTGATCGGCATCTTCATCGGCGATAAGATGCGCAAACGGTTCCGTCAGGCGCAGAAGGCGTTCGAGGATCTGAGCGATGTCGTTCAGGAGAGCTTCTCCGGCATCATGGTCATCAAGGCCTTCGTCAAGGAGGAGCTCGAGATCAGGCATTTCCTCAAGAAGAACAAGAACGCGAAGGACAAGAACATCCGCTTCGTCCGCATGATGATGTTCATGCGCGCCGGCGTACGGGCCGTGGTCAGTCTGAGTTTCGTGCTGATCATCGCGTTCGGCTCGCAACTTGTCGCGGAGACGCGCGGGACGGCCGACCCCTTCACCATCGGCGACCTTGTGGCATTCGTCGCCTACTTCAACATGCTGGTGTGGCCGATGATGGCCATCGCCATGATCATCAATGTCAGAAGCCGCGGGAAAGCGTCCCTGCAGCGTGTTGAGGAGTTCCTCGACGAACCGGTCGAGATTTATGACGATGACGATGTCGAACATATAGAAAACCTCGAGGGCGAGATCGAATTCAATCATCTCTATTTTAAGTATCCCGACGAGGAAGCGGAGGACCATGTGCTCAAGGACATCTCCTTCAAGATAGAAAAGGGCGAGATGGTCGGTATCCTCGGAAGGACCGGCAGCGGCAAGACATCTATCGTCGACCTCCTGCTCAGGCTCTACAACCTTCCAGAGAACAAGCTGCTTCTAGACGGCAAGGACATCATGAAGCTTCCCATCAGGAAAGTGCGCGAGGATATCGGCTATGTCCCGCAGGATGGCTTTCTCTTCTCCGACACCATCAGGAACAACATCGCGCTCGGCGTCGACTCCCGCGAGATGGACATGCAAAAGATCCAGCAGGTCGCCGAGCTCTCCGATGTGCACGATAATATCGTCGAGTTCAAGCATGGCTACGAGACCGTCATCGGAGAGCGCGGCGTGACGCTCTCCGGCGGACAGAAGCAGCGTGTCTCCATCGCGCGGGCGCTGGCGAAGAATCCGCCCGTTTTGATTCTCGACGACTCTGTCAGCGCCGTCGACACGGGCACTGAGGAGAAGATCCTGCGCAACCTGCGCAAGGTGCGCAAAGGCAAGACCACAATAATGATCGCTCACCGCGTCTCGACGGTGAAGGATGCGGACAAGATCGTCGTCATCGACGAGGGACGCGTCCTCGATGTCGGCTCGCACGACGAACTCTATGAGCGGTGCGAATTCTATAGAGACCTCGTCGAGAGACAGAAGCTCGAAGACGAAGTAGAGGAGGCGGTTTAAATGTACGATATTGATACGGATGCACGGCTTTATAGCTATTCCGACAAGACCATCCTGAAACGCCTCATGTCCTACGCCAAGCCATACATCCCGTCTTTCATCCTCACCTTCTTCCTGATGATTCTCGCAGTGGCCCTCCAGCTCTTCGAACCGTTCCTCATCGGCGAGAGTGTCAATATCATCACCGGGGATGAGATGACCATCGAGCGACTCTTCGGCGTCGTCCCCACCCTGGCGCCTGTCCTCATCGTGTTCGCCTCCTCCGTCGTCCTCGCTGCAGTGTTCGAATATCTGCAGACGATGGTGCTGCAGAAGGCCGGTCAGTCGATCATCTACAACATGAGGGAGGAAGCGTTCACGCATGTCGAACGCCAGGACATCGAATACTTCAACAAGATCCCCACAGGCAAGCTCGTCACCCGCGTCGCCAACGACACCCAGAAACTCAACGAGATGTACACCGACGTCCTCATCAACGTGTTCAGGAATCTCTTCATGGTCGTCGGCATCGCCTCGATGATGATTGTCCTGAATGCGCGTCTCGCGGCACTCGTCCTCATCGTCATGCCGTTCATCGTGCTCTTTTCCATCATCTTCCGTCGCTTTGCGCGCATCGCCTACCGCAGGGTCCGCACCAATACCTCGCGCGTCAACGGCTTTCTCTCCGAACATCTCTCCGGCATGAAGGTCGTGCAGATCTTCAACAAGGAAGACGACAAGCACCGGGAGTTCGATGAGAAGAACACCGAACTCAAGAACGCCGAGCTTAGGCAGCTCCTCGTCTTCGCCATTTACCGGCCGACCATGTACATGCTGTTCATGGTCGCGACGATCATCATATTCTACTATGGCGGCATGCAGGTCATCGCTGGGACGATCACCGCCGGCACCATCGTGGCGTTCTACAACTATCTCCGCCGCTTTTTCGAACCCATCCAGCAGCTCGCCGAGCAGCTCAACGTCATCCAGGAGGCTTTCGCATCAAGCGAGCGCATATTCGCCATCCTTGATGAGAAGCCGACCATCCACGACCACGAAGACCCCATCGAGCTAGACGATGTGCGCGGCGAGATCGAGTTCAGGAATGTCTGGTTCGCCTACAAGGAGAACGAATGGGTGCTTAAAGATGTCAGCTTCAAGGTCGAGGCGAAGGAATCCGTCGCATTCGTCGGTGCGACCGGCGCCGGCAAGACCACCATTCTCCGCCTGCTCTCGCGCGATTATGACATCCAGCACGGCGAGATCCTGCTCGATGGCATCGATATAACCAAGATCAAGATCGCCAACCTGCGGTCCTTCATCGGACAGATGCTCCAGGATGTCTTCATGTTCAGCGGTACGATCATGTCCAATATCACCATGCGCGAGGACAGCATCACCGAAGAAGAAGTGCGGCGAGCCTGTCAGTATGTCAACGCGCATCACTTCATCGAGCAGCAGCCCAACGGCTATTACGAGAAGGTGCGTGAGCGCGGCAACAATTTCTCCGCCGGTCAGCGCCAGCTCATCTCCTTCGCACGGACACTCGTGCACAAGCCGCGCATCATGATTCTCGATGAGGCGACGGCGAACATCGATACGGAGACCGAGGAGATCATCCAGGAATCGCTCAAGAAGATGATGAACATCGGCACCATGCTCATCGTCGCCCACAGGCTCTCGACCATCCAGCACGTTGACAATATCATCGTGCTCCAGCAGGGCGAGATCATCGAACAGGGGGACCACCAGGAGCTCCTCAGGCAGAAAGGGCATTACTACCAGCTCTATAAGATCCAGTACGAAGACCAATAGACCGGTCGCTTATCCCTTCCGTTTCAAAACGGAAGGGATTTTTTTCGTGCGTTGCGCATGCGCATGCTGTGATGTATAATACAGTTAAAGGCAGGAGGGGATTCCATGCATCTTCTAGCGTTCATCCTCGTTATGCTCGTGCTCATCGACCATGCCATGCGGTATAAGTCGGAATCGCTCATCTACTACAAGAACAACCACCGTTTCACCGTGGTTGTCGCTGTGCTGGATTTCCATTCTCACATCAGCGACCTGATTGAACTCTCGAAGCATTCCGAGCATGAGTTTTTGTTCGTCGGTGTGAACGGTGTGCTCGACAAGGACTACGATGAAAAAGTCCATATCATCGAGACGATGTGCGCCGGCGAGGAAGGGGTGCGGACGCCTGTGCTTAGCAAGGCGTATCACGAGGGTTATAAGGAGACCGATGCTGAATTCCTTCTGTTCATGGATGCGGCGTTCTTCATCAACAACCCGAAGATTCTCGACCACATGGCGAACAACCTCGTCGAGCATCAGGTCTATACGGTAAAGGAGATGTATCCCTATCGTCCTGCTAATGAAGGTTATAAGCTGTTTTTCGACATTTTCCGGGAGATGAATGTCTCGTCCGATACGGTGAATTATCAGTTCTTCGCCATCAAGCGCACGACCTATGAACTCGCTGGTTGCCACGAGAGGATCTACGAGGACACATCGGCGTTCGAGAATGACCTCATGAACAAGAATGTGAACCTCATGCACATCCGGCACCAGGCCTCGGTCGAGAAAGTTGAGCAGAATCCCGGATTCAAGGAGTTCCTCTCCCGCTGGGTCGACAGTTTCAAGAAGCGCCGACGCAATTTCGGTACGGGCCGCATGCTGCTTTTGCTTTTAGCGTTGCATTTTTTCTATTTCGCGATCGTCTATGATTTCAGCTGGGTCAATCTGTCATTGCTTGTAGCGGTGCATGTGGGCATCTGGTTCGTCTTTTCATCCTCGATGCGACAGCACATCCTGCAGTATGTGCTCATCCCTTTCTATATGCTGTTTTTCGACCTGATGCTTGTCTATGGCGCGTTGCGGCGTCTTTTGCATACGATTGTCCTGAAGAGGCAGGGACAATGAATACGTTCGCCTATCGCGGGAAGCGGAAACGGGACTATTTTGAAGGGTGGTATCTCCGCCTTTTTAATAATGATGTGAACATGGCGTTCATCTTTGCGGTGACGTTCAATCAGGATGACCCCCATGCGTTCATCCAGGTCTTCGACGGGCGAAGCGTCAGTACTGAGTATTTTCGCTTTCCGCTTGAAGCGTTCAGGTATGAGGACGCCACGGTCTTCATCGGTGAAAACCGTTTGAGCGAATCGCATGTAAGGGTGAAGGTCGGGGGGTACGACATCGACGGCACGATCAGCGATCATGTCCTGCCGGGAAGGTCCTCGATCGGATTATTGAGATATGCCCCGCTTCAGTGTTTCCAGGAGGTCGTATGGCTTTCGGCGTCGGCTGATATTGCCATGCCGGATGGAGAGAAGACAGAGGTCTATCTCGAGAAGACATACGGCAGGCGTTTCCCGAAGCGGTGGTTCTGGCTGCATGCGCCTTTCGATGATGGTGTCCTGTCGTTCGCGGGGGGCATCGTTCCCGTGCCGCCCTTTGAAACCTTCGCTTTTTTCGCCCTCTTTCATCATGAAGAAGAGACGGTCCGCTTTGCGACCTACAACCGCGCGTCCCTGCGCATCGAAGAGGGGAAGACGGTGTCTTTCCTCTTGAAGAAAGGCGGACATACGCTGTTCATCGACGCTGAACGCGGCGATGAAGTTCCGCTCGTCGGTCCGGGGGAGCGGGCACGCATGCAGGAGCGCGTCATGGAGTCGCTGAATGCGAAGGTGCGACTGCGCTATATGAAAGGCGAGAGGCGCATGGAACGCCGTAGTGCTGAAGCAGGCTTTGAATGGATGTACAATGAATAGATTTAGAAAAGGAGATGATCACATGGAGTTTACATTGAACAATGGTGTCGTCATTCCAGCGGTCGGACTCGGAACGTTCCGGAGCCGGGGGGACGAGGTGTACGATGCAGTGCTCTCCGCTCTAAAGACCGGTTACCGGCATATCGATACGGCGGCCGCTTATGGCAACGAAGAGGAAGTGGGCCGTGCGATCAAGGATTCGGGCGTCCCGCGTGAAGAGGTCTTCGTGACAACGAAGCTCTGGCTCGAGGACCACGGATACATGTCGGCACGCCGCGCGCTCAGGCGCTCTTTAGGACGTCTGGGTCTGGATTATGTCGACCTTTATCTGATTCATTGGCCCAGGAGCTATCAGGAGAACGCCGATACCTACAAGGCGTTCGAATCGCTTTATCGCGAAGGATATACACGGGCGATCGGCGTATCCAACTTCAATTTCCATCATCTCGAGCATCTTCTAAAGACCGCCGAGATCACCCCGCAGGTCAATCAGTACGAGACGCATGTGTTCCTGCAGAATCCCAACCTTCAGTCCTACTGCATGAAGAACGGCATCTTTTTAGAAGCGTACGCGCCGATCCTGAGCAAGAACGTGAAGGACCTTCTAGAGGACGAGACCCTTGTCGGGATCGCTGAGAATCACGACAAGACGCCGGTCCAGATCGCCCTGCGCTATCTGTATGAGCGCGAGATCATCGCCATACCGAAATCAGCGTCGGCGACAAGACAGAAGGAGAATTTCGACATCTTCGATTTCTCGCTCTCCGACGATGACTATCAGACGATTCGCGGCATGAACCGAGGCCGCAAGACCTTCCCCGACCCGGACAACTTCTTTTATTGATTCCTAGGAGGCTCACTTATGACAACATTTCCCGTCCTGTTCATGCAGAATTCCCTAGTCATTGCATTGCTCGCCGCGCTGCTTGTGGTGCTGATTCTACATGCGGGGGTGAGCATCTACCGCGGCCGTACTTTGCGGAGATACCGCCGGATGCTTTACCGGGACGATTTGACGGGGCTTGACAAGACAACCTATCTCGAGCAGTATTTCACCGACATCCTGGTCGGTATCGACCACGATGTCGAGATGCACTACATCAACATCGATAATTTCAAGAACTATAACGATCTTCTGGGGCATCAGTTCGCGGATGCCCTTCTCAAACAGTTCGCGCAGCGCCTCCATGCGCTTTCAGCACCCTATTTCCACATCTATCGCGCCCACTCCGACCAATTCGTGCTCCTTTATCCGAAATACGACGATTATGATATCGGCAGCGTGCTGCATGAGCGCCTCGGAGAACCTTTCAATGTCGAGAACCAGTCGATCACGCTGACTGTCTCCATCGGACGCTATGACATCCCGTCCACTCCGCCCACTTTCTATGAATGCCTTCTCAAATCCGAACTAGCCCTTCAGGAAGCGAAAAAGCGGGGGAAGGACACTTTCTTCGTCTACGATGACAGCCTGAAGCGCCGTAATGAGGACGCCTTCAAGATGTTCACCTCCATCAAGCGCGCGCTTGAAGAAGAGCAGTTCTATCTCGAATTCCAGCCCATCGTGCATGTCAAATCACAACGCCTCACCGGCGTGGAATCCCTGATCCGCATCCATGACAAGTATCAGCTGCATTTCCCCCTCGATGTCATCGCCTATGCAGAGAAATACAACATGATCGAGGACATCGACCGCTTTGTCGTCGAGACCTCCCTGCTCGCCTATAAGCGTTTCAAGGAGGCGGAGGTGCCGCTCGAATTCATCTCCGTCAACATCTCCTCGCAGGAGATCCACAACGAAAAATTCATCGAATTCCTCGAATCGCAGCGCGTCCTCAACGACCTCCGTCCCGGCGAGATCGTCATCGAGTTCACCGAGACGAACAGGCTCGAGAATCTCGATGCGGAGACACGTTTTATAAAGGCGCTTCGCGATGCCGGCTACAAGGTGGCCATAGACGATTTCGGCACCGGCTATTCCTCGATGCTGAGATTATCGAACAACACCCTTGATAGGATCAAGATCGACAGGACTTTCATCAAGGACCTCGCCGACAACGAGATGAATCTATCCCTCGTCAAGTCGATGGTCCATCTCTCCGAGATATTCGACCTCTCCCTCGTCGTCGAAGGCGTGGAGAAAGAGAGCGACTACGAGAGCATCCGGGCGCTCGACATCGAGTACGCGCAAGGATATTACTTCAATAAGCCGATGCGCGCCGAAGCGCTGGTCAAGACCTTTTCCAAAAAGGAGAAGGGGAAGGCGTGATAGGATGAAAATTGCTTTTCATCCAAGGGTGTGTTACTATGCACATGTATCATAATCCGTTTGGTGAGGGGAGATGAAGCTTATGGGAATCTTCAGAAGACTTTTCGGAAAAAAGAAGAAGGAGACACCCTCCGAGAATCAGCGGCCGCGCTCGTCAAAGGAAGTATCGCTAGAGGACGTCGAAAGGGAGCTCGATGATGTCGAGCGCGTTGACAAGACACAGCCCAAGAAAGAATCCATCGAAAGCAAAGTGGAAAAGAGTGAACCAAAGGCTGAACCGAAGGCTGAACAAAAGACCCAGGAGGAGCCCGCCGGCGAGGAAGCCGTCTATCACATCAAAAAGCACGACGATGGCTGGCAGCTGATCAAGGAGGGCTCGCAGAAACCCTACCGTGTATTCACTTATCAGAAAGAAGCCATCGATTTCGCCAAGGAACAATCGCTCGACTATCAAGTGTACAAGGCTGACGGAACACCGCGGAAAAAATAAAGCCTACACTGTAGGTTTTATTTTTTCCTTATTCGTATGACAATATGTCACTTACAGGAGGTTTTTTATGCCCAAATCCACATTCTATCGATTGAATGCCGCGAAACGCCGCCGGATTGAAATGGCGGCCCGTGAAATCTTCCTGCGGCATCCCTACAGGGAGGTCACCATCTCCAGGATTGTCGACATGGCAGGGATTCCAAGGGGCAGTTTCTATCAGTATTTCGAGGACCTCGAGGATCTTTTCCAGTATCTTTTCGAACATGCCGTAGAGCTGTATGAAGCCTATGTATTCGAGCGCATCAAGCATTATAAAGGGGATGTATTCACCTTTTTGAAAGATTCCTTCGAGGGGGATTACGCATACCTCGCCGCTTCGGATTTCCATGAACTTAAGCGGAAGTTCTTTCGCGAGCGTCAGCCTCTGGGTGTGAGTGTAGATTTCTTCCAGAAGCGGCGCGATGAATTCTATGAATCCCTCCTCGAAGCGTCTGAGGATGAATCCCTCAATCATCTCGCGAGGGAGGAAAAAATCAAGCTCATGCGTCTAGTCACGCATACCAAGGTGACGCTTTTGAGCAAGGTGTTCCTCGGTGAACTCGATTATGATGAAGCGCATGATGATTATGTTTTCTATATCGACCTCATCCGGCGCGGCGTAGAACACTATCCTCATGCTTGATATCCTACGCCTGATGCGCTATGTAAACCCCTACAAGCGTTATATCGCCATCGCCCTTCTGAGCATGAGCGTTCAGGTGTTCGTGAGTTTTTTCATCCCTTATCTGATGATTGATATCATCGATGTGGCCTTGCCGGCACGCGATTTCGATGTTATCGTCAATCTCTCCATAGTCATGCTTGTTCTGGCTTTGCTTGGAATCATCAGCGGCGTCATCAACGCATACACCTCGCAGTATATCGCGCAGTACGCATCCGCCGAATTGCGTCTCGATGTCTTTCGTCGTATACAGGACCTTTCGTTTTCCAATATAGACACCTTCAAGCAGAGCCGGCTGATCACCAATGCCACGAACGATGTGCTGCGGGTCCAGATGTTCTTCACCATGATGCTCAGGATCCTCGTCCGGGCGCCCCTCATGATCGTGATGGGGTTCGCGCTGGCGCTCGGGACCAGCCTGAGGCTTTCCCAGGTCTTCTACATCACAGTCCCGATGCTCATCATCACCGTGGCCCTCATCATGTATTATGCCTATCCACGCTTCAAGAAAGTCCAGCATGCGCTCGATGATCTGAATAACGTGACACTTGAGAACGCCAATGCCCCGCAGGTCGTCAAATCCTTCGTCTCCCAGCCCTATGAGCATGAACGCTTCGAGACGACAAATGAACAATATCGTCAAGCGAATACAGGCGCCGAAACCGTGATGGCCTTCGCCGAGCCCACGATTAATTTCATCTTCAATCTCGGGGTGGCGATGATCCTGTTTTTCGGTGCTTTTTTCATGACACGGGGTGAGTTCATCGGTGATACCGGCGTTCCGCAAGTCGGCGTTCTCATGGCCTTCAACACCTATTCGCAGCAGATCCTTGTAGGATTGATGATGTTCGCGATGACCATGGTGTTTCTGAGCAGAGCGAATGTCAGTGCCGCCCGCGTCAATGAGGTCTTCAACGCGGAAGTCGACCTCGTGAATCCAAAAGATCCTGTGAAACGAGAGATAAGCGGCCGGATTGATTTTGATTCGGTATCCTTCGGCTACGGGCATGGCGATGCGATCCGTGATATAGACTTATCGGTCGAAAGCGGCGAGAAACTCGGCATCATCGGCTCGACCGGCAGCGGCAAGTCCACGCTGGTTCAGCTCATTCCGAGACTCTATGATGCAAGAGAAGGTACTCTGCAGATCGATGGCGTACCGGTGGAGCACTACGACCTGACGACGCTTCGGGACCAGATCGGCTTCGTCACCCAGCATGCGACCATCTTCAGCGGTTCGGTCGCGACCAATATCAGGCAGGGGCTTGAAGATGCCGACTATGAGACGCTGGAATCAGTGAGCGAGAAAGCGCTGCTCGATGAATTCGTCAAGGCTGATGATGAGCATTTCAACAAGCTTGTCCACAGCAAGGGCAGCAACCTGAGCGGTGGCCAGAAACAGCGTCTCTCCATCGCCCGCGCGCTTATCAAACAGCCGTCCATCCTGATCCTCGACGATGCGACCAGCGCTGTCGATGCCAAAAGCGAGCGCAGGCTGCTTTCACACATCGACGATCTGGAATACGACCCGACAGTGCTTCTCATCTCCCAGAAGGTCTCGACTGTGCGTCGTATGGACCGCATCGCCGTCCTCGACGACGAGGGCCGCATCGATGGTGTCGGTACGCATGGGACGCTTCTCGGGCAAAGCCCTGTTTATCGTGAGATCGCCCGCACGCAGGGCGTAGGCGGTGATGATGATGCATGATAAGATCCTCTCCAAGCGTGCGCTCAAGGAAAGACTGAGCCGGACTGACCCGGGGGATGCGCGGCTTTCAAAGACCGCCGGACGCGCCGCAATGCCCGGGAAGCCTGTCGCCGCATGGCGGACCGTCAAAAGGCTGCTTGCCTACATGGGCCCTTACAAGATTGCGGTCTTCCTTGTCTTCCTCACTCTGATCACTGCCACGTTGAGCGCCATGTTCATCCCCATCATCTTCAGCATCGCGCTCGATGAATACATACTGACATTCGATTTCGAAGGCGTGTATCTCCTAGCGGTCCTTATTCTCGGCATCGCTGTTTTCAACAGTGTCGTGCGCTTTTTTTCACGTTTTCTGATGGTGCGCATCACACAGAAGGTTGTGAAGCGTCTCAGGAAGGACGGATTCAGCGCGCTCTTGAGGGCGCCGGTCTCTTATTATGATGAAAAGGGCGCCGGAGATATCGTCAGTCGTCTTTCGAACGATGTCGAGCTGATAAGCAATGCGCTCTCTCAGACCATACTGGAAGTGCTGAACAGTTCCATCGTCCTTCTCGGCGCCCTGGTGCTCATGTTCTATCTCAACTGGGCGCTGGCGTTGATTGTGATCGCCTTTTTGCCTCTCATGGTCGTGTTCACGATTGCGATATCCAAGCGCACCCGCAGGGGGTTCAAGGCGCAGCAGAAGCATCTCGCCGCCCTGAACGGCATCGTCGAGGAGAACATCAGCGGTCTCAGGACCGTTAAGCTCTACAATCAGGAACAGCCCTTCATCGATGAATTCTCCGAGGATAACGACAGATTGAAAAGAGCGGGCTTCAAGGCTCAGTTCTACGCCGGCATCGTATGGCCGTTCATCCATTTCATGAACAACTTCATCTTCCTCACTGTCATCGGTGCGGGCGCCGCGCTTCATCTTCTTTTAGGGCCCGCCTTCCTCACCATCGGCCAGATCGCGGGCGTCTCGCAGTACTCCCGACGCTTCATCATGCCCATCAGCAATCTCGCCCAGCTTTTCAACGCCCTGATGCAGGGGGTCGCCGGCGCGGAGCGCGTCTTCGAACTGATCGATGCGACAAGCGAATATGCGGATGACGGCGCTCAAACACTCGGAAGCGTTGAAGGCGACGTCGCCTTCGAGAACGTGGATTTCTCCTATGTCGAGGGCGTCCGCGTACTGAAGGACATCACCTTCCGTGCAGAGCAGGGCGATTTGATCGCCATCGCGGGGCCGACCGGCGGTGGCAAGACGACCGCGATCAAGCTGCTCAACCGCTTCTATGAAGTGGAGTCCGGACGCATCACGATCGACGGCGTCGACATCAGGAACATCCAGAAGGACGCTTTGAGGAGAAGGATCGGCATCGTCCTGCAGGATACCCACCTATTCAAGGGGACTGTGTATGAGAACATCCGCTACGGGGACGCCTCGGCCTCGCGCGAGGAGATTCTCCGCGCGGCGAAGGACGCCAATGCGCATGAATTCATCTCCAAGCTCCCCGACGGCTATGAAAGCATCATCCATGAGGGCGGCCAGAACCTCTCCCAGGGAGAAAGGCAGCTCATAAGCATCGCGAGGACCTTCCTCACGGACCCCGACCTTCTGATTCTCGATGAGGCGACCTCCAATGTCGATACGCGGACCGAAGCGAAGATCCAGAGCAGCACCCATCGTCTCATGCAGGGACGCACGAGCATCGTCATCGCCCATCGTCTCCAGACCATCCGCCGCGCGGACATCATCCTTGTCATTAACGAAGGCCGGCTTGTCGAGACCGGTACCCACGAGACCCTGCTCAAGAAGAAAGGGTTCTACAGCGACCTCTATCATGCCCAGTACTCATGAATGCTTGCGAGAAAATGAAAAGTGCGTTAAAATGCAGTAAAAGTTTCACTGGGAGCTGAATATGGAAAACACGGCGTCGATCAAAAAACGCATCGCCAAATCCGAGGACATCTCGCATTTCGAAAGCGAGCTTTCATTCTTCATCACCGTCGGGGACGGTGATTTCGACGTGCATATCCTGCAGGGGGACCCTGAGGCCCTGGGGCTCCCTTCGTCCTCGCATATCTCCAAAAAGACCCTGTCGAGACACATCGAATTCGACAACACCTTCAGCCGGATCTCGGGGAAGGCCTATTACCGGCAGCTGCTGGAAAACAACGTCTATCGCCTGCGCGACACGAACGTGTTCCTGCTGGCGCTCAAGGGCGACCCCGCACCGTACTGGCTGCTCATCAAGCAGCGCCCCTTGAATGTCTTGCACGGCGGACCGGTGCTCTACGGCGAGGTGCTGCACGTCCATGATGGTGAACCCTATACGCTCACTCTCTTCCGGATGGCGCATTACGACGACCCTACGGGCCTTTTGAACCGCGAAGCATTGCGGCACCACCTGTCGCTCCTTGAAAAGGGGGAACGCATCTACGCCCTGTTCATGGACCTTGACAACTTCAAATGCATCAACGACACCTACGGGCATCTCGAAGGGGATAATGTGCTCAAGGCGGTCGCGGAGAGGATGAAAGGCGACGTCGATGAGAACTGCCGAATCTACCGTATCGGCGGCGACGAATTCTTCGTCCTCCTGCGGGGGCGCACCCATGAGGAGGCGCTTGCATATGCCAATGAATTGCTTCAACGTTTTCAAAGCATCCCCGCTAAGGACGATTATGTCGACCTCGGCGTCTCGATCGGCCTCATCAGCGTGAAGAGCGAAGAAGCGCAGTTCGAACATATGCTCAAGATGACGGATCAGGCGATGTATCGTGCGAAAGCCAGGGGGAAGCACACCGTTTATGATTTTTCAGAAGCTCCGTGAGGCGGGGCTTTTCTTTTGCATGCGGGGACGGTTTGCCCTATAATGAAAGTAAGGAGTGATGCATATGCGCCTCATCATCATCGGCGGCGTCGCCGCCGGCATGAGCGCAGCCAGCAAGCTGCGTCGCCTTGACGAAGACGCTGAAATCATAGTCTTTGAAAAAGGGGACGATGTGAGCTATGGCGCCTGCGGCATGCCTTATTACATCAGCGGTGAGATCGAATCCGCCGATTCGCTCGTCGCCCGCACCCCGGACGCCTTCAGGAAGAAAGGCATCGATGTGCGCACCAGGCATGAGGTGATTGCCATCGACACCGAGAGGAAATCCGTCACGGTCGCGGCCGGCGATGAGGAGAAGCAGTATAGCTACGACAAGCTGCTGATCGCTACCGGCGCACGCTCCCTCCGCCTTGATGTCCCGGGCAGGGATGACGGCCGCATACGGTCGCTCAAATCCCTCTCGGACGCGCGTTTCCTCAAGGAGACGCTCACCGATGCATACAGCCACATCGGATTAATCGGCGGCGGCTACATAGGGATCGAGATGGCGGAAGCCTTAAGAACGATGGGCAAGCGCGTCACGATGATCGAGCGCGAATCGCAGGTCCTTCCGGGCTTTGACGCCGACATGGCGTCCCTTGTCGAGGATACCCTGAAGGCAGAGGGCGTCACCCTGAAAAAGCAGGAGACCGTCGAAGCCTATGAACAGGGCGATAGCATCCGCATCCAAACCGACAGGGACGCGTATGAAGTGGACTTCGTGATTGAAAGCATCGGCGTCCGTCCGGACACGGCGTTTCTCGAGGGTACAGCCATAGAGATGGAAAAGGGCGCGATCAAGGTCGATGAGGGCATGGAGACGAATGTCAGGGATGTCTATGCCGCCGGCGACTGCGCGCTCTATCCGCACAGACTCCTGGATGAGCATGTCTATGTCCCCCTCGGGACGCACGCGAACAAGACGGGCCGCCTCCTCGGCGAACGCCTCGGAGGGCTTGAGAGGACGTTCGACGGCGTCATAGGCTCGATGGTGCTCAAGGCCTTCGAACTGGAAGTCGCGAAGACCGGCCTGACAGCATCAGAGGCGGAGACCGCCGGCATCCCCTTCGGCGAAGTGCGGATCAAGGCGCCTTCGCACGCCGGATATTATCCGGGCGCGAAGCCCCTGCATGTCAAATGGGTCTATCACCGCGAGGACTGCCGTCTCCTCGGGGCGCAGCTCATCGGCGAGGCCGGCGCCGCACACCGCGTCAATATCGCGGCCACGGCCATCCAGGCCGGCATGACGGCCCGTACGTTCTCGCAGCTCGACCTCGCCTACGCACCGCCGTTCTCCCCGGTGTGGGACCCGCTCCAGATCGCTGTGAATCAGATCAAATGCCATAGAAAGAAGGGATAGCATGCAAAAGAATGTCGGAAAAGTGGACCAGGCGATCCGCTACATCATCGCCATCATCCTGGTGGTCGCGACTGTCTTCCTTCAGGATGTGCACGCGGCGTGGCTGTTACTGTTGGTCCCGGCCGTGGTGCTGGGTGTGACGGCAGCCGTGTCATGGTGCGGCCTCTACAAGGTCCTCGGTATCGATACGTGCAGGTTCGACAAGTAAAAGAGCCCTTTTTCAAGGGCTTTTTTATTGAGTTGACAAGAGTTGTATTATAAGTTATTTTCTTTTCAAGGCGGATATGATACAATACCATTGATAAAGGAGGGCTTGTAATGAAGCGTAAGAGCAAAAGTCAGAAAGTGTATGATTACATCGAATCCCGCATCATCAGCGGCGAGATAGAGCCCGGCGAGCGTCTGCCCTCCGAAGCGGAACTCGGCAGGATGTTGAATGTGAGCCGTGTCTCTGTGCGTGCCGGGATTGAAAAGCTCGCCGCCATAGGACTTGTCCGCAAGAAGAAGGGCGGCGGAACCTACGTGCGCCAGCCCGAGAGCGAGAACTATCTCTCGGTGTTCACGCCGACGCTCCTTCACAACACCGATTATCTGGAGCTCATGGAGATCCGCCGCGCCCTCGATTCGCTCGGTGTGCAGCTCTGCGCGGAAAACGTGAGCGAAAGCGGCGTGCGGAAACTCAGAAAGATCCTCGACCGGATGGAGCACGCAAAGGATGAGGATGAGTTCTTTGAGCTTGACAAGCGGTTCCACCTGCTCATCTCGAAATATTCCGAGAATCGCTTTCTCTACAACATCCACCTCATTATCTGGGATGTTCTGCAGAAGCGCCTCCGGGACAAGTATGACACGGTGACCGGCAAGGACAGGGTCGATGAGCACCACCAGATCCTCGAAGCGATCACGCACAAGGACGCCGACCTTGCAAGGGTGTATACGGTGCGTCATCTCGAGAAGATCATCGACACTTTCAAGTGTGAATACAACGAGGCCTATCAGAAGGCGCTCGCCGAAGAAAAAGCCAAAAACGACACGTGACCCCGTGTCATTTCTGGCGGAATTTGTTATAATGTTAAAGGAAATGCCAGCATGGCGGAACTGGTAGACGCGCTAGACTCAAAATCTAGTGGCCGTTGAGGCCGTGTCGGTTCGACCCCGACTGCTGGTATTTTTTTATGTTTCGCGCTGACGCATGAGGTCGGTGAAGAGATCGAGGAACGTCTCGTCATAATGCGTTCCTCTTTTTTCCTGCATGGCCTGCAATGCGTCATTTTTGCATAGCGCCCTGTTGTTCATCAGCATATCGTAGTCGTCGATGATGCGGAAGAGGCGTGATGTCGCCGGGATGTCGTCGCCGGATAGTCCGAAAGGATAGCCGCTGCCGTCCACGTGCTCATGATGCGTCAGGATGGCGTAGGCGACATTCTTGAGGCGCGGAAGGGCGTTGGCCATCCGATAGCCGATCTCCGTGTGGCGGTTGAAGGTCTCGCGTTCATCCTCCGAGAGGTCCTCGTAGTCCTTTTCGCAGAGTTCGCTCTCAAGACTGACCTTCCCGATGTCGTGGAGCTTGATCAGCAGGAAGAGCTCGCGGCGTTCCTGCTTGGTGAGGTCGAGCTGTTTCAGAATGATGTAGGCGAGGGATTCGAGGCGGCTGATGTGCTCCGGCGTCTCATCGGTCCTTTCATAGAGTTTGTCGGTGAGGATGTCGATGATGCGCCGTGTCTGGGCGTGATACTCATGGATCTTATCCTTATAGAGCATGTTCTCGGCGCGCTTGAACACGTCGTTCATGCTCCGGTGCTTTGATTTCAGCGCATAGCCGAAGCTCGCCGATATGAAGGCCACATCGTAAGGTTGGGTGTCGCATTCGCGCTTGATGTTCTGGATGGCACGCCGGACAATGCTTTTTTTCACGCCCGGGATGATGGCGGCGAACTCATCACCGCCGTAACGGGAGATGACGCTTTCCTTGGGGAGATGACGTTTCAACATGCGGGCGAAGGCCTTGAGGGTGGCGTCGCCGGCCTTGTGTCCGAAAACGTCGTTTATCAGCTTGAGGCCGTTGATGTCCGCGACAAGCATCCCGACATGCTCGTGACGGTCGTAGGTGGCGAGCGTCTCATCATGGAAGCGGCGGTTGTAGAGCGCGGTGAGGTCGTCGTAATAAGCTTTCTTGAGGGCCTCGTCCTTCTGTTCTGAAGTTTCCGTTACATCCAGACCTATCGTCAAGGTGCTCCGTACGCCCCTTATGTCTCTGCCGATGGGGATGGAATGGAAGTCCCAGAGACGTTTTTTCTTTGCCCTGGTCATGATTTCGATTTCACCCTCGTGCTTGCGCTTTTCCTTGCCGTGCGCTTCAAGCAGACGCTTGTGGAGGTCGTGCTTTCGCTTGATGGGGAGTTTTTCACTCAACGCATGCACGGTGGGTATGTCGTGGGAGGTGTAGCCGCTCTTTTTCATGAACACCTCGCTCACACGCAAAACGCTGCCGTCCTCGGCGTGCAGGATGAGAGGCAGCGGTGATTCGTCGATCATAGTATGGAAAAGCTGTCTCTGCAAAGAAAGGCGCGTGTCGAACCTTGCGTTCTCTTCGCGGGCAGCCTCGATTTTTTCTTCAAGCTGCGATGCGTGCCGTTTCTTAAGATGAAGGACGGAAAGCAAGTAAAAGGCCGATAACGCCAAAAGGCCACCGGCGGTCGTGACCGTCGCCTGCGGAGTGCCCATTGTGCCGTCGTTCCAGATGAAACATCCGCCGCCCCAGGCGACACCGAGTACGATGTAGAGAACGACAAAAAGAATGATGCTCTCCCCTTTTCTACGCATGGTTCCCCACCTTTGATAGCGATTTCATTATAACACAGATTCCCTCCCGTGTAACGGGAGTAAAAAAAGGATTTCGTAAAGAGGATATTTGATGTCTGTGTCTTGCGAAAGTTGCGGTTTTAGTCTATAATTGAAAAGTGTTAGGGCTTTCAATGTGGCCTTTTTTACGTGCCTTCATTACATAGCGGAAAGGATGACCCGCCGTGAAGAAAACTGCGCTCCACCCTTCGCACCTTAAGTACAACGCCAAAATGGTCGAGTTCGCCGGATACGAGATGCCCATTCAGTACAGCTCGATCAAAGAAGAGCATCACGCCGTTCGGAATGGCGCCGGTGTATTCGATGTCTCGCACATGGGCGAGATCCAGATCGTCGGCAAGGAAGCGAGTGACCTCGTCGACTATATCTTCTCCAACAACGTCCGCACTCTGACCGCCGAACAGATCCAGTACGGCTTCATGCTGTATGAGGACGGCGGCGTGGTCGATGATTTCCTCGTCTATAAGATCAACGACCAGTCGTATCTTTTCGTGGTCAACGCCGCGAACAAGGACAAGGACTACGAATGGATCCTCAAGCAGAACACGTTCGACGCCGATGTCATCGACAAGACGGACCAGTTCAGTGAAGTCGCATTGCAGGGGCCGCGTTCGGAAGCGATACTGCAGTCCTTGACGGAGACGGACCTCTCGAGCCTTCGCACCTTCACGTTCACGGAATGCACGATCGATGGCGAGACTTTCCTCGTCTCCCGGACCGGCTACACGGGCGAGGACGGGTTCGAAGTCTACGGAGGACATGAGGCGACCCGCTCTCTCTTCGAACGTCTCATCGATGATTACGACGTCACGCCCTGCGGCCTCGGCGCGAGAGACACGCTCCGTTTCGAGGCGGCGCTGCCGTTATACGGCCACGAACTTTCCGCCGAGATCACCCCGCTAGAGGCCGGTCTTTCCTTCGCCGTCTCCTTTGAAAAAGAAGATTTCATAGGCAGGAAAGCCCTCGAAAAACAGAAGGAGGAAGGGCTTAGACATCGCATCGTCGGCCTTGAGCTCCTCGATAAGGGGATTCTCAGGGAAGGCTACGAGATTTACAAGGACGAAGACAGGATAGGTCGGATCACCAGCGGCTATCTCTCCCCGACCCTTGAGAAGCCCATAGCGATGGCGCTTATCGATCGTCCCCATACGAAGAAGGGCACCGAGGTCGAGATCAAGGTGCGCAAGCGCATGCTTAAAGCCCGTGTGAGAAACAAGAAATTTTTAGCATAGACGATTAAAAAAAAGGAGTGGTTTCATGAAAGTCCCCAAAAACCTCTATTACACGGATACCCATGAATGGGTGAAAGTGGATGGCGACAAAGCACTGATCGGCATCACGGATTTCGCACAGAACGAACTCGGGGAGATTGTCTTCGTCGAACTCCCTGAGGAGAGCGACCCTGTCGAGAAGGGTGAAGAGTTCAGCGCCGTCGAGTCGACGAAAGCGGCGAGCGAGATCATGAGCCCTGTCTCGGGCGTCATCGTTGAAGTCAACAATGAACTCGAGGAAGCGCCGGAACTTCTCAACGAGGACCCTTACAAGTACTGGATCGTGAAGATCGAGCTCGAGGATGAATCGGAGCTCGAAACACTTAAAGACGCCGACGCCTATCAAAAACTGATCGAAGAATAGGGGGAGCCGCATGCATAAGTACCTACCGCATACAGAAGCGGACATCAAGGCCATGCTCGACGCCATCGGCGTCGAGCGCATCGAGGACTTGTTCGCGGAGATCCCCGATTCCCTCAAGGATTTCGAGATGGACCTTCCTAAGGCCCATTCGGAGATGGAACTCCGGAAGCATTTCCGCGAGCTCGCAAAGATGAACCAGCCGCTCATCCCCTTCGCGGGGGCGGGCGCGTATGACCACTACACACCGAGCATCATCCCATACCTCATCGAGCGCCAGGAATTCCTCACTGCCTACACGCCGTATCAGCCCGAGGTCTCGCAGGGTACGCTGCAGTACGTGTTCGAGTATCAGACCATGATCACGGAACTCACCGGCATGGATGTCTCGAATGCCTCAATGTACGATGGTGCGACCGCGACGGCCGAGGCGATGTTCCTCGCGCAGGCGACGCGCAAGAAGAACCGCGTCCTCGTCAGCGCGACCCTCAATCCCTACGTCCGGGATGTCATCGACACCTACGCCCATGCGAAGGGCATCGAGGTCGTGACGCTGCCCGAAGTGGACGGCGCGAGCGATTTCTCCGCGCTCGAGGGCTCACTCGACGACGACACTGCCGCGCTGATCGTGCAGTCGCCGAACGTCTATGGCGTCATCGAGGAGTTAGAGGGCGTCAAGGAGACCCTCAAGCAGAAGAAAGCGCTCCTCGTTGTCAATCAGGACCCCTCGACGCTCGCCTATCTCAAACCGCCCGCGGATCACGGGGCGGACATCGTCGTCGGCGATGCACAGCCCCTCGGCATTCCGCTCTATTTCGGCGGCCCCTACATCGGCTACATGGCCGCGACGAAGAAACTCATGCGGAAGATGCCCGGCCGCATCTGCGGCGCGACCGAGGACACTGACGGCAGACGCGCCTTCGTGCTCACCCTGCAGGCGCGCGAACAGCACATCCGCCGCGACAAGGCCACCTCGAACATCTGTTCGAACCAGAGCCTGATGGCGCTCTTCGTGACCATCTATCTCTCCCTCATGGGCGTGAAAGGGCTCAAGGATGTGCAGAAGACTTCCTACAACCACGCGCACTATCTCTATGAGAACCTCAAGGGCCTCAAGCAGTTCGAGGCGCCGTTTGAGAGGCCGTTCTTCAAGGAGTTCACGCTGAGGACGACCCTCGATGCCGAGAAGATGAACCAGGCGCTCAAGGAGAAGGGATATCTCGGTCCCTTCGCGCACGGGACATATGACGCGTCGAAAGCGGACCTCGTCACGTTCGCCGTCACCGAGAAGCGCACAAAAGAAGAGATGGATGAACTCATCCGCATACTGGGGGCGTTATAGATGGCATATGATAAACTGATCTTCGAACGTTCTAGCGAGGGGCGCGTCGGCTACTCACTGCCGGAAAGCCCCGTCGCCGACTATGACATCGATGCCTCCCTCACCCGCGAGGCGGACCCGGAACTCCCCGAGGTCAGCGAGTTCGATGTCATCCGGCATTACACGAACCTGAGCTTCAAGAACCACGGCATCGAGACCGGGTTCTACCCGCTCGGGTCCTGCACGATGAAATACAACCCCAAGATCAACCAGGAGCTCTCTTCCAACGAAGCGTTCACCGCCGTGCATCCGCTGCAGCCGGCGGAAAGCGTCCAGGGGCTTCTCAAGATCTATTATGAGACGCAGCGCATGCTCTCTGAAGTCAGCGGCATGGACACCTACTCGCTCAATCCCTACGCCGGGGCGCACGGAGAACTCGTCGGCCTGCTCATCATCAAGGCCTATCACGAGTCAAAGGGCGACCATAAGCGGACGAAGATCATCGTCCCCGACTCCGCGCACGGTACGAACCCCGCGAGCGCGAAGGTCGCCGGATTCGATGTCGTCGAGGTCGCCTCGAACTGTGAAGGCGACACCTGCGACGGCACCGTCAACATCGAGAGCCTGAAGGACGTCCTCGATGATGAAGTGGCCGGCATCATGCTCACGAACCCGAACACGCTCGGCATGTTCGAAAAGGATATCCTGAAAGTCGCCGAGCTCGTGCACGAAGCCGGCGGACTGCTTTATTACGACGGGGCGAACCTGAACCCGATCATGGGTGTCGCAAGACCCGGCGACATGGGCTTCGACATCACGCACATCAACCTGCACAAGACATTCTCCACGCCGCACGGAGGCGGCGGCCCCGGCAGCGGCCCCGTCGGCGTGACGAAGGAACTCAAGCCCTTCCTGCCCGCGCCCATCGTGCGCAAGGCCGGGGACTTCTACCTCGTCGATGAGGCGAGTGAGCTCTCCATCGGCCGTATCAGCCAGTTCTTCGGCAACATGAACGTCGTCGTCAAGGCGTATGCCTACATGCTATCGACAGGCAGGGACTACCTGCCCGAGATCGCGAAGCTCTCGACATTGAACGCCAACTACGTGCGTGAGTCCCTCAAGGACACCTATGAGCTGCCTGTCGATGAGATCTGCAAGCACGAGTTCGTCTTCGACGGCCTCAAGAATCCGCCCGAAGGCGTGCGCGCGATCGATGTCGCCAAGCGTTTGCTCGATTTCGGGATGCACCCGCCCACCGTCTATTTCCCCTTGTTGTACAAGGAGTCGATGATGGTCGAGCCGGTCGAGAACGAATCCAAGCAGACGCTCGATGAGTTCATCAAGACCATGCGCACCATCGCTAAGGAAGCGGAAGAGGATTCCGACACCCTCAAGAACGCCCCCTACACAACGCCTGTCCGGCGTCTTGATGAGGCGCAGGCCGCGCGCAAGCCGCGTGTCAAGTTCAAGGATCTGTTATAGAAGCTAAAAAAAAGCCTTTCCGGAAATCATCCGGAAAGGCTTTTTTCTAGTCTTCGCGCCGTTCATAGCGGTAGGTGGTGCGTTCGGTGTTCAATATATCGGGATAGATGATGATCCTGTGCAGTTCAGGGACATCGTCGAACGTCTCCCTGAGCCTATCTGCCGGGCCTTTTCCCTGTCCGAACGCTGCATCCTCGAGGGAATAGATATTGACGGTGTGGTCGCCTTCATCGTTTGTCTGCCCCGGCGGACCACCACCGGGCGGGCTGCCCTGTCCGGGATGCACGCCGCCTTGCCCCGGAGGTCCGCCTCCGGGCGGGCCTCCTCCGGGACCGCCGTTGCCACTTCCACCGTCGCCTGGGGAGGGGTCGCTGCCGTCCCTTGGGAGGGCGCCGTTATAGCTGGCGATGAAGAGCCCCGCGAAAGGCTCGCGTTCATCGTTCTGTTCTATGTACACATCATCCAGCGGCCCTTCGGCGAGGGCGTATATGGCGCCGCCCATGACGAAGGGGTCGGTGGAGGCGTGGATGAAGATCGACTGTCTGCTCAGGAGAAGCACGGACAGGATGGAGGGGAAATTGGGATGGTCGTCGGCGTACGGTGTGTTGGCGTATTCAATGCGGATATTGCCGTCGGCGGTCAGCGTGATGCCTTCATCCTCCTGATGGTGCGCATCCTCATCGAAGGAGAACCCGTGGCCGTCGTCGAACTCGACGATGAGATCGCCGTAGCTGTGGAGATTGGCGAGCATGATGAGGTCACGGTCGTTTTCAAGGTTGACGCCGTCCATGGCGAAGATGTTGCCTTGAGTAATCGTGTCGACGCCCTTGATGTCGAGCGTTCCGAGGACGACGAGAGAGTGTCCGTTCAGTTCGAGCGTCGCATCTTCGTCCATGTCGATAAGGAGGTCGCTCTGGACGAGCAGGTCTTCATCGAGTGAGAAGCCTCCGCCTTCGATGTCCTCATCAAGGATTCCGACAAGCCCCTCTTCAGCGGCGTTTTCCAAGACTTCTGTGTAGTTGTCCTCGTTCAATGTCGTGTCCGTCTCGACATATCCGTTGAAGGTCTCGAAGAAGAAGCTCCGGTAATCGAAGCCGCTGAAGACATCGGCGACGTATTGTCCGGGGTCCTCGATGTCCTCTTCGACGTAGTTGTCGCGCTCGATGATGATGTCGCCTTCATCGACAGCGAGGCAGTTGTTGGCGAGGGAGCAGTTCATGTAGTCCTTGGTGGCGAAGAAGGCCTCCTCGTCGCCGGAGGGGGTGTTGAAGTCTCCGGCCTCCTCGAAGACGTACTCGCCGTCGAGGTTCTTATAGATGGTGTTGTAGCCGGTGTAGAGGGTCGGCGTGTAGAGTTCTAGATTATGATGATAAGCGCCGCCGTTAAGCGCGATCGCGCCGTTGGTGGCGACGGAGAAGCTCAGGGTGTCGTGTTCCTCGTATTCGACGCCGTGGTTGCTGAGATAGAGGTCGCGCACCATGTCGCGGTTCTCATCGCGCGGGTAGCTGAAAGTGTAGCGGCGGATGGAGATGTCGCCGTCGCTATAGACTTCCTCGCCCGTTATGGTGGCGCCCGTTTGTTCTGTGATATCGCTTATGATTGCGTGGTCATGGTCGTCGAGGTCGTAGAATTTCTCCATGTCGAGCTCGCCGTCCTCATCGTGAAGGTATTCATGTATCTCATCCTCGAGAGCGTGCATGGCGCGGGATATGGAGCGCCTGGCCTCGTTCGAGGCGCGCTCGGACTCCACGACACGGTTCGTCGAGGTGGCCGTGCGTTCTGTATAGGCGGCGAGCGACGCGAGGGAGAACGAGAGGATTCCGATCATGACGATGGCGACGCTCAGGACGCTTCCTTTCTGGTTGAGCATGTATATCACTCCTATTCCATCGCTAGAATACGATGGTGGTACGGTATGTCTTCGGCTGGAAGACGGGCTTGTCCTGGAATTCGTAGGTGAGCGAGATCTCGAGCTCTATGAAGGCGCTCGCGCACTTGAGGTCATCCTGGAATTCCGCCTGGCTGACGCAGGTGTAGCGGATGTTCGTCCCTTCGGGGTCGACTTTGACATTGGTGCTGTTGATGCGCGTGCCGGCGGGGTCGAAGAACTGTCGGTTCTCGAAATCGAAATGGTCGGCGTTTCCGTAATGCAGGGACCGATTCTCCCTGTCGTAGTGAAGGACGAAGGAGCGTCCGACGTAGTCGCGGACAAGGACACCCTCTTCATAAGAGACGTCGAACTCATGACTCAGGATGAGGATCTGATGGTCCTCGTCCTCCTCGGCATACTCCTCGATCGAGCGGACGCCGAGGTCGAAGATGCTCGCCTGCAGGTATTCGGAGATGTGGTAGGATTCGTTCAAGAGCCGGTTCTCGTGCTCCATGTAGTTGCGGCTCACGAGCGTGGTCGAGAGGATGCTCATGAGCATCATGAGCACGACGCTGCCGACGGAGATCGATATGAGCACTTCAAAGGCGGTGAGCCCTTTCTCATTCTTCAAGGTCGATCGCCCCCTCGACAATGCCTTCTATCAGGATGGACTGAGAGACAGCGGGGTCGTATTCCATCCAGACGAAGACGTTGAGAAAGCTTCCCGCTTCCTTCTCCTCCGGGATGTCAAGCGCCTCGGCGCCGTCGATGACGCGGTCGGGGAGGTCGTCCCTCTCGCGCAGGGTATCGAGGTCGTCCTCGTCCAAATCATAGGGGAGGAGGAAGACGCGGAAGGCGTCGCCTTCGAACGTGACGTTGCTCCACTCCTGATCGAAGATGTATCCACAGACCTCGCGGCTGCTCATAGTGTTATCCACCTCTTCGCCCGAGGTGCTGAAGCCGTCGCAGTCATCCTCTTCGATTTCTTTGATGGGGTCGTCGCCGAGGAACGTGAGCAGGTCGTTGAAATCAACCTTGTCGAGTGATTCCACCGTGGCGTTTCCGAGGCTCGAAGATGCGCGCCGCGCATGCATGCGCTCATTCACCGCGAAATTGTCTATGAAGCCGCTGAGAAGCGGCAGGAGCACGGCGGTGGCGATGACGATGATTGCGAGGAGTTCGAGCAGTGTGAGACCTTTTTGATTCATGGGCATCACCGCTTTCCTGATATAGGTATTATATCACAAGAGCGCCCTGATTTCTAACAGGCCGTGCTCTGTAACTCCTGCATGCTGGTAAGGAGTGCGCTCTGAAATGCCTTTTGTCAAATACGGCAAGGTATTGTATAATGAAGGAAACTTGTCAAGACAAGGGGGACGCCATGCTTTCAAGACTGAGAAACAGCGACCTGATCTATTATATATATACTGTGCTTGTCATCGCTGCGGGCATCGGCGCGTTGATTTTTTTCTATTTCATGGTCACCGGTTTCAATATCGGTGTCTATGATGAGAACACCCTGATCGGGGGCGTCTATGTCGGCGGCTTGAGCGAGGACGAGGCGGAGTCCAAGGTGCGCACGCATGTCGATGAATGGCTGGAGAACGACGAGGTTGTCTTTGAGGCCACGTATCAGGGCTATAGCTATTCGTTCGACAGGGAGCGGCTCTCCTTCGATGTCGATGCGACGATGGACAATGTGAGCGAAGGCAGCCACACGGACCTTGTCGTCTCTTTTTCCGAAGCGGCGCGCAACGACATAGCCTTTGAGATCTATCAGGAGCCGTTCACCGCCGGTGAGCTTCAGGATGCTTTCGACGTCGACGCCATGCTCGATGAAGTCGAGCGTGACGCCGCCCGCCTCAATGAGTGGTCGCGCCAGGACATGAGCAATTACTTCATCAATCCGGAGGCCCACGTCGAGACGATCAGCGATAAGTCCATCCCCACCGACAGCGGCATCGTAGCGGCCGAGCTCTATGACAAGGCAGAAGAAGTGCTCGAAGACGGGACATTCGAACTAGCGACCGACGAGCGTTTCAGCGTGCTCGATACGTTCGAAGGCGAGCTCACTTCAAGAGAGCTCGACCTGATCGGCACTCTGCTCATGAAAGCCATACTGCCGACCTGTCTTCAGCCGTTCGAAGTGCATCACAACACCCGCATCGACTTCGAAGAGCACACGGCCGAAGATTTCCCCTATTACGGGCATAATATCCGCGTGAGCCAGCCCAACGACCTCGATTTCGTCTTCGAGAACACTTGCGATACGGCTTATGATTTCGAGTTCTACACCCAGGCCGGGCATCTCGGGGTTGAAATCCGCGGGTTCCCCTACCTGAACGATGTGAGCCTTGATGAGGAAACGCTCGTTCTCGAGCACGAGACGTATACGGTCGATGACCCGGCCGACACCCGCGAGGGCCATGATGGCAGGATTGTCATCATCGACCGCACCATAAGCGATATCCACGGCACCATCCTCGATGAACACACCATTGTCTTCGAATACTACCGTCCGATCGACGCCTACATATATGAGGAATAAGGAAGTGAGACCATGCCGAAAAGCAATCCGAAACGTCTAGGTGATGTCCTCGTCGAAGAGGGCGTCGTCACCGAGGATGATATCAATGAAGTGTTGAGACGTCGCGAGAAGGGCGAGAAGATCGGCGAGGCGCTCATCCGTTTCGGCTACTGCACAGATTCGCAGATCGTCGATGCCTTGAGCGACTCGCTCGGCATCAAGCGGGTCAACCTCGGGATGATCTTCGTCGACGACCATGTCCTCAAGCTGCTCGATGAGGACTTCGTGACCAAGGCGAAGATCATGCCCATCAACATCACCGGCCGACGCCTCGTCATCGCAACCAACGACCCCCTCGACTTCCCCACGCTCGAGAACGTACGCCTCAAGACGGGGATGAACGTCGAGACCGTGCTCGCGACGAAGAACGACATCGAGACGGCCATCGCCCGCTACTACGGCTTCACTAAGACGCTCAAGAGCCTCGGCATCGAAGCCGAGAAGGAGAAGCAGGAGCACGAGAAGTTCTACGAGGAGCTGATCAGCGAACCGGAGGCCGACGCTTCCGAATCGCCGATCATCCAGCTCGTGAACCAGATCCTGCTCACCGCCGTCAAGGCGGAGGCCTCCGACATCCATATAGACCCCACCGACATCGAGTTCAAGATCCGCTACCGCATCGACGGGGTGCTCACGACCGAGAGGATGCTTCCGAAGGTCGTCCTCCCCAAACTCATCTCGAGGATCAAGGTCATGTCCCACATGGACATCACCGATACCAGGAACCCTCAGGACGGGCGTATCAAGACCGTCATCGAGGGGCGACCCGTCGATTTGCGTATTTCGACGCTGCCCACCGTCCGCGGTGAGAAGGCCGTCATGCGTGTCCTCGACCTCACGCGGGATTCGAAGGGCATCGATCGCCTCGGCCTCAACGAGACCGAACAGCAACGCTTTATGAAGCTTATCAAGCGCCCGAACGGCATCGTGCTCGTGAGCGGCCCGACGGGGTCGGGCAAGACCACCTCGCTCTATGCCTGTCTTGACCAGCTCAACGACCCCGAGGACAATATCATCACCGTCGAGGACCCAGTCGAGATCGAGCTCGAGGGTATCAACCAGGTCAATGTCAACCCCGACATCGACTTCACCTTCGCCAACGCGCTCCGATCGATCCTGCGCCAGGACCCCGACATCATGATGATCGGCGAGATCCGCGACGTCGACACGGCGCAGATAAGCGTCAAGGCCGCACTCACGGGACACCTCGTCCTCTCGACGATCCACACTAACAGCGCCGTCAAGACCATCGGCCGCCTTGTCGACATGGGCATCGACCCCTTCCTCGTCGCCTCCTCGCTCTCGGGCATCGTCGCGCAGCGGCTCGTCAGGAAGGTCTGCCCGGTCTGCGCGAAGACCGAGACCCCTTCTGAGAACGAACAGGAGATCTTCGAGAAGAACGGCTTCGAAAATATCAAGAAGGTCAAGCGCGCCGTCGGCTGTTCAAGCTGCAACAACAAGGGCTACAAGGGCCGCACCGCGGTCTTCGAGATTCTCGATGTCAACGAACGCATCGCCCGCATGATCTCCAACAATGAAAAGGAATACGACATCCTCGACGCCGCCCGCGAGGACGGCACGCGTCTCCTTGTCGAGGCCGGCCTCGACAAGGTCAGACAGGGCACGACGACCGTTGAAGAGATTCTGAAACTCGGACTCGACTAGGAGGGGCTTTCATGAAACTCTACGATTATAAATACAAGGCCAAGCGCATGCGTGATGGCAAGATTGTCAAGGGGTCGACGGAAGGGCCCTCGAAGGCCATCGTCGATCAGTTCCTGTTTGAGAACGGCCTGCGCGCGCTCGAGATTGAACGCTATACGTCCCTCATCGGACGGCTGAACCGCATCACGCTGAACAAGGTATTCAGCGAGAAGGAGCTCATCTTCTACCTCAAGCAGCTCGCCTCGCTTCTTAGGAGCGGTGTGAAGATCAACGAGGCGAGCGAGATCCTCGCCGCCCAGCAGTCGAACAAGAACATCCGCCGCATCCTCTTCAGCATCTACTATAGCGTCAACAGCGGCCAGTCCCTCTCGGACGCCCTCAAGGAACACCCCCGCGAGTTCCCGAAAATCCTGGTCTCCATGATCGAGGTGGGCGAACATACGGGGGACCTTGATGAAGTGCTCAACGAAGCGGTCGACTATTTCGAGAAACAGTACCGCCTTAAATCCTCGATCCGCTCGACACTCATGTTGCCGGTGATCTATCTCACCGTCGCCATCGGTGTGGCCATCTTCCTCATGGTCGGTGTCATGCCGCAGTTCGAGGGGATGTATGAGACGCTCGGCGGGGACCTTCCCGGCGTGACGATATTCTTCATGAACATCGGGAACTTCATGCGCGATAACGCCCTCTTTCTCATCGGGGGACTGACCCTTCTAATCGCGGGGATCGTCGTCCTCAAGAAGCGTTCCTACCGCGTGCAGTATTTCTTCAGCACCGTGGCCATCAAGATGCCCATCTTCGGCGAGCTCATCAAGCTGAACAACCTCTCGCGGATGGCCTCGACCATCGCGGAGATGCTCAATAAGCATGTGCCGCTCCATGAGACGCTCACGACGACGCACGAAGTGCTCGACAACCGCGTCTATCAGGAGCTCATCCGCACCTCGCGCAAGAACATCATCGGCGGCGAGTACATGTCGCGCGCCTTTGAGAACCACTATGCGAGCGAGGTCGTCTTCTACCGCATGATGAGCGTAGGGGAGCGTAGCGGCGAGCTCGGCAGGATGATGCAGAACCTCGCGGATTTCTATGACGAGGACAGCGACATCAAGGTCGAGCGGCTCAAGAGCGCATTGGAGCCCATCCTCCTCATCTTCATCTACGCGCTCATCATCATCATGATTCTCGCGGTGATGTTGCCGTCGCTCGCGCTATCTGATCAGTTGCAGTAGGACGCCTCAACATGCGCTTGAAGCGTTCACTATAAAGAAAACGGCTTTATTCAGCCGTTCAGATTGGCCGTCAAACGCCTGTCCATATGGTAACCCTTTCATTTAGCGCTAAATCGGACATAAATGTCTTTGACTTGTTAGCGCGCACCGTGCTATACTGTATCTGAAATACCTAAAAAATATAAAAATGGAGGAAGAAAAAATGAAAGCTTTGAGAAATTCAAGAGCGATTACGCTTGTCGAACTATTGATTGTCATCGTGATTCTCGGTATCATCGCGGCGATCGCCGTCCCCGCCGTCGGCAATATTGTCGAGAACGCAGAGAAGGATGCCGTCCTTGCGGATGCGACCCAGATCCGCAGCTCCGCCCAGACTGCCATCGTGGCCGAAAACTGGGCTGTAGGCGACTGGGATTGGGATGAAGATGGTCAAGATGGTCAGCCCGGTGAAGGCGATGAAGCTGGTGTGTTGACGAACATTGAGCTAGAGTTTGAAAATGCTTCAGAAAATGATTTGGCTGACGAAGGTTATATTGACATCGATCATGCTTTTGTTGCATGGATTTACGATGGAGAGTGGATTGTAGCGATTCAGACAGAGGACTGGACATTCGTAGGGAATCCTGTAGAAGATGATGATCGTGA
>PWEL01000044.1 GCA_003553945.1 Mollicutes bacterium
AAAATCAAAAAGCCGAATGCAACGCCTAGTAAGAAATTTATAAGGTAGGTGGCTATGTCGGGCATGTCTATCACCTCATATGCATTATAGCACACATCTCTTCCTCTTGTCGTCTTTAATAACGTTTGTAAAATCCCTGTCTTTATGCGATAATTATGCGGGTGATATACTATGAAAAACCAATTGATAGCCCTTGACCTCGATGGCACACTGCTATATGACTGGCAGACACTCGATACACAGACCAGGAACTATCTGATCCATCTTAGAAGCGAAGGGCACGACCTTGTCATCGCGACAGGCAGGCCTTACCGAAGCAGTGTAAGATATTATAGGGCCCTGGGTCTGGACACGCCGCTGATCAACTACAACGGCGGCTTGATCACGTGGAAGTCCAACCCGGATTTTGAAGAGGTCAATGTCGTTTTGAACAGGGAGACGGTCATCGATATCTTCGAGCAGAACAAACCTTATATATACAATGCTTTCTGTGAAATAAAGGACGACCTCTATGTCATGCGGCGCACGGACATGTACGAGGAACTGCTTCATCTTGAAGACGGCGCACGTCTCCATGTCGGTGATTTCAAGGATATACTCCCTGCAGGAACGAACGGGTTCATCATCATCGCCAACCCGGAAAAAGGGCATCTGATTGAGGAATATGTACAAAAGTACTACAGCGACGAGGTCAGCACCAGAAACTGGGGCGATGAGTATCAGTTCATCATAGAGCTATACACGCCTGAGACCAACAAGGGCAAGGCCCTGAAGCATGTCGCCGAGACGCTTGGCTACAGAAAGGACGATATCATCGCCTTCGGGGACGGGCATAATGATATTGAAATGCTGCAATATGCCGGTCTGGGCGTTGCCATGGCAAATGCCCAGGAAAATCTGAAGGCTGTCGCCGATGTCGTATCTCCTCATACCCATCAACAACAGGCTATCAAGCACTTTCTCATCGACTATTTTAAAAAGGTGGACCCGGTCTAGAACCGAAAGCCACCTTTTCCTTTGCCTTTGCCCTTCCGCTTTTTCTTCTTGTCCGGCGTTGTCTGCTGGAGGGCTTTCATGGGATTGTTCGGATCGATCTGAGAAGGGTCCATCTTCGACATGCGCTTCATGGCTTGCTTCTGCTGGTTCAATGTCTCAAGTAGCCTGTTCACTTCAGCGACGCTCCGTCCGGAACCCCTGGCTATACGGCGCCTCCGAGAAGCGCTTTTTTTAATCAAGTCAGGCTTTTTGCGCTCCGTTTTCGTCATGGAATTGATGAGTGTCTCGATATGCGTGAGCTTCTTATCATCGACATCCATGTTCTTCATCATCTTGTTGACGCCGGGAATCATCTTCATCAATCCGCCGAGCGACCCCATGCGTTTGATCATCTTGAGCTGCTTGAGGTAGTCGTTGAAATTGAAAGTCCCCTCCTGCATTTTCTCCATCATGCCCATCATGTCATCTTCATCGACATTTTCACTGACCCTGTCGATCAATGTCTTGACATCACCCATGCCGAGTATTCTCCCCGCCATGCGTTCGGGGTGGAACACATCAAAATCATCGATGAGTTCACCCAGGCCCATGAAGGCGATCGGCACGCCGGTCACTTGTTTGAGTGACAAGGCTGCACCGCCGCGTGTGTCACTGTCGAGCTTAGTGATGATACTGCCGGTTATATTCAATGACTGATGGAAGTGCTCAGCGACGCTGACTGCATCCTGTCCCGTCATCGCATCTAGCACGAGCAGGCTTTCGTCCGGGTCAATGAGCGCCTCTACTTTTTTCAGCTCTTCCATCATCGTTTCATCGATATGAAGGCGGCCGGCTGTGTCGAAGATCAACACGTCGCATCCCTTGTCCTCGGCAACTTTGAACGCACCTTTTACAATAGATTCAAATGCTGCGTCAGTGCCTTCATCATATACAGGGATGTCGAGTTTCTCACCGAGGCTTTGGAGCTGCTCCACTGCTGCGGGTCGATAGATATCCAGCGCTACGAGCATCGGTTGCGCCTGTTGGTTTTTCATCAGATGTTTCGCCAGCTTGGCGGCCGTTGTCGTCTTGCCGCTCCCCTGAAGACCTGCTAGCATGATGGTGTTTCGTCGCTTCTTTTCCAGTGAGAATACGCTCGTCTCACCGCCAAGAAGTTCTGTGAGTGCATCATGCACCACCTTGACAACTTGCTGGGAGGGGTTCAAGCCCTTGAGAATCTTTTCATCCTTCGCCTGTTCCTTGACATCCTTGGTGAACTGCTTGACCACCTTGAAATTGACATCCGCCTCCAGAAGGCTCAAGCGGATCTCACGCATCATTGTATCTATATCCTGCTCAGTCAGACGGCCTTTGCCACGGACGCGTCTGAGTGCCATTTGTATGCGGTCGGAAAGCTGATCAAAAGCCATGTTATTCCACCTCTTCTAACTTGCGTACGAGCGCGATGATTTCTTCATCATCCTTGCGTTTCAGCGCATCGAGAATGTCCCGGCGCTTCTGGGCTTTTTCATGAAGCTTGAGTTTAGATTCATAATCATAGAGCTTGTCCACGGTGTTGCGGATGTGCTCATGCACAGCGGTACGGCTCGTTCCCACATAATCCGCGATCTCTGATAAGGAATAATTCTCTTCATAATAATAACGCATCATTGAAGCCTGCTTTTCTGTCAGTAAAGGGCGGTAATATTCAAGCAGCGCATTGATCTCTAAATGCCTCTCGAGACTATTCATCCGCCATCACATCCGCAAACAAGCCATATATGTATTCCTCTATATCGAAATGTTCGAGGTCTTCCAGTCGTTCTCCTAGACCGACCATCTTCACCGGTATACCTATCTTTTCCCTGATAGCGAGAGCGATGCCGCCCTTGGCGGTACCGTCTAACTTGGTGAGAATGACGCCGCTCAGGTCAGTGACCTCGTTAAATACCTTCGCTTGCTGGATAGCATTCTGTCCGGTCGTCGCATCTACAACAAGCAACGTTTCCTGTGGCGCACCTTCAATCTCCCTGCCGATTACACGGTGGATCTTTTCGAGCTCTCGCATTAGATTCTTCTTATTATGAAGACGGCCTGCAGTATCTCCCAGAATCACATCAACATCGTTCTTAGAAGCGCGAGCGATCGCATCATACATCACACTCGAAGGGTCGCTTCCCTGAGGCTTTTCATAAAAATCGCAGCCGACACGCTCGCTCCATACACGCAACTGCTCAATCGCACCCGCGCGATATGTATCGCCGGCGACCATCATAACCTTCTTGCCCTGTGCTTTCAACATGTGTGCCGCTTTTGCAATCGTCGTTGTCTTACCGACACCATTCACACCGACAAACAAAAAAACGGACAAGTCATCCGAGAAGGCAAGGTTTGTATCGAGCACATCATCCTTCACATAACGCTTGAACATTTCCTCGACAATGAGGTCCTTAAGTTCGGATGCATCACGCACAGTCTTCGCGTCCACATGCTCCCTGAGATGATTGACGAGCTCAAGCGTGGTGTCGACACCCATATCAGCCATGAGAAAGAGTTCCTCTATGTCCTCGAATAACTCTTCATCTATATCACGTTTTTCAGCAAGCAAAGCATCCAGACGATTGAAGACATTCTCGCGTGTCTTCTCCATTCCGAGCTTGTATTTCTGAGCACGCTGCTTTTTCTTCTTAGAGCGGAACAGATCGCGAATTCCCATTCCAATCCCTCCAACGGCATTGAATCGCCGTTATTATAACATACCCGGGCATATTAAAAAATCCCCATAGAAAGGGAAAATCCGCCTTGCGGCGGATTTAAGGAAGGGGATGTGTGAATAGAAACTATTCACCATGCTATGTAAGGGATAAGCACAACCTTTCGGTTGCAATTGAATAATGCCACGACCTTGACGTAGTGTCAAGTCAGATAAAACTTAAATTGAATAACTTCGAGCAGTGCCCTCGAAGCCTCCACCAAGGGGAAAATATTTTCATGTTGACTTAATCGGAAGAAATGGTATAATGCGGGAAAATAAAATCGTAGATGAGACCTCCCTGCGACATAAATCTTAAAGCGAGCCGGCGGATGGTGCGAGGCCGGTGGATTTACGCATCGGGGAACACTCGGAGAGGAAGAAGAAATCCCTAGGAGAGTAGACCTTCCCGGCTCAGCCGTTATGTAATCGAGACCCTTTTGCAAGGTGGTACCGCGGCATGTCCGCCCTTGTATGACAAGGGTTTTTTTATTAGGAGGCGAAAGATGTATTCCAGTAAACTCAGCGTGAAGGAGACAGAGCGTGCCATCAAATGGATCAAGGATTCATTCGAAACACTGTTCAAAAAGACATTGAACTTAGAGCGGGTGAGCGCACCGCTTTTCGTGAAAAAAGAGAGCGGGATTAACGACATGCTTACCGGAAAGGAGCGCCCTTTATCGTTTGCATATCAAGATGACGAACTCGAAGTTGTCCAATCGCTTGCAAAATGGAAACGGGACGCACTGGCTCGTTATGGATTCAAAAAGGGCGAGGGCTCTACACCGACATGGATGCAATCCGTCCGGACGAGACGCTTTCCTACCTGCACTCGCTATACGTCGATCAATGGGTTTGGGAATACATTTTACCGGAAAGTCAAAGACGCGACACCGAGTTTCTACAAAGCATCGTACATTCGATCTATGAAGTGTTGAAATCACTGGACAGGAAAGTGGCCTCGCAGTATAACGCCCTGTACACCAAGCTTCCTGAGGTACTGCATTGGGTGCACGCTGAAACATTGAAGGAAGCCTATCCATCATTCACCCCCAAGGAAAGAGAAGAGATCATCGCTAAAAAATGGCGAGCCGTGTTCATCCAGGGCATCGGCAAAGAAAGCAGCCACGGGAGAATACATGAAGCACGCAGCCCAGACTATGATGATTGGCGTCTGAACGGAGATATCATAGTATGGCATGAACCTCTGGGAAAAGCACTGGAACTCACCTCGATGGGCATCCGTGTCGATGCGGAGCGCCTGCGCACCCAGCTTGAGATCGATGGCAGCATTGCTCGTCAAAAGATGCCTTTCCACCAAAAACTGCTGCAAGGAGGCTATCCAGATACAATCGGTGGCGGAATAGGACAATCACGTCTCTGCCTATTCCTTTTGGAAAAGATGCATATCGGGGAGGTACAAGCGTCCTACTGGCCTGAAGCCATGCGCAAAGCCTGTGAAAAGCATAACATTCCATTGTTATGACCACCAGCGCTATCCCCTTGTATTGAAAAGGCCTGACTCCGATAGAATATCGGAATCAGGCCTTGCAATTATCTTATCATTTCCCCTGCTCGCTTGAGCGGGGCGAATCATGAGAACACCGGTTCTCATCCACAGTCTTTATCGTTACAGGCTACAGTGCCATCGTCCAGTTCAACTTTGAGATCATCGCATTGTGCGCACTTCTCGCCTGTGGGTTTCCCCCTCAGGATGTTCTTGCATTTGGGGAAGTTGTTGCAGGCATAGAATGTCTTGCCTTTATTCTTGCCGCGGCGTGCCTTGCGAAGGACGATCTCACCCTTCTTGCATTTCGGACACGTAATCCCGGTCTCCTTGTTTTCCGGTTCGTTTTCATCGGGTTTGATATATTTGCATTTGGGAAAGCCGCTGCAAGCCTCGAATGTTCCATAGCGGCTCTCACGATAGACCATGTCCCTGCCGCATTTCGGACATTTCTCACCGGTCAGTTTGGGCTCTAGTTTCTCCATTTCCTTATTCGCCTTTTCGACAAGCGGCATGAACTCATTATAGAAATCCGCTACCACTTGCTGGTGGTCGATGCCATCGTTGGCGATATCGTCGAGGATGTTCTCCATTTCAGCTGTATAGCCGACACTGACGATGTCATCGAAATACTGCCTGAGTTTTTCGATAGTCAAACGTCCCTGATTGGTAGGAAAGAAGCGTTTTTTCTCCACACGCACGTATCGGCGCTTCTTAAGCGTAGAGACAATCAAGGAATAAGTGCTCGGACGGCCTATGCCTTTTTCCTCCATCTCCTTGATCAGCGACGCTTCATTGAATCTCGGCGGTGGCGATGTGAAGTGCTGTGACTTGTCCACGGATTTAGGAATGATGCTGTCGCCTTCGGTCTTATCGGGAAGGACGCCTGTCTCTATATCCTGATAGGCGCCGTACACTTTCAAATAACCATCAAAGAGCATTTCCTGCGCGCTAGCACGGAATTCAGCCCCGTTATTCTCCAATGTGAACGTCGTCCGTTCAAACTGCGCTGATTTCATCAACGAAGCAAGTGCCCGGGCATAGATGAGCTTGTACAGGCGATGCTCATCCTTGTTGAGATAGGGTTTCATCGCTTCCGGAGTGCGGTTGATATCTGTCGGCCGGATTGCCTCATGAGCGTCCTGGGCCGCTTTTTGTTTTTTGCTTTTCCGTCGATAGCCGATATAGCTTGAACCATAGTGCTCTTTAATGTATCCTTGCGTGCGTTTCACGAACGTATCCGACAAACGTGTCGAATCCGTTCGCATGTACGTAATCAGACCGACTGTTTCATCTTTCAGATCGACGCCCTCGTAAAGGCTCTGAGCGAGCATCATCGTCCGTTGACCCCCGAGATTCAACCGATTCGAGGCCTCTTGTTGGAGTGAGGATGTAGTAAAGGCGTTGAAAGGGGACTGACGACGCTTTTTCTTTTTTACGCCAGCGATTCGATACGTGTCATCGAGACGGTCGAGCACACTCTGAGCCGACGTCTCATCCGGTAGCTTGGCCTTTTTGCCGTCAAGCTTCGCAAGCTGTGCTTCGAACGCATCGAATGTCGCCGTGATCTTCCAGTATTCCTCCGGCTCGAACGCTTCTATCTCTTGCTCTCTCTCGACAACCATCCTGAGCGCTGCGCTTTGCACACGACCGGCCGATTTGGACTTGATCTTGTTCTGAAGCAGCTTGCTCAGCTTGAAACCGATGATTCTATCGAGGATACGGCGCGTCTCCTGTGAAGCGACAAGATTGTGGTCAATCTTGCGCGGTTCTTCAAAAGCGCTCTTCACTGCATCGCGTGTCACTTCATGAAAAATGACCCTGTGCGTGGGAATGTCCTGGGATTCAAGCTCAAGGACTTTTTGAAGATGCCAGCTGATCGCTTCACCCTCGCGGTCGGGGTCGGTCGCTAAAAAAACCGCTTCCGACTTTTCAGCGGCTTGCTTTAGCTTATCCACAATGTCCTGCTTGTCGTCGATCACCACATAACGCGGCTTGAAACCATTCTCAATATCAAGCCCGAGACCACCAGGGCCAGAAATCGCGAGGTCGCGGATATGACCTTTCGAAGATTCCACCGTGTAGTCCGAGCCCAGATATTGCTCGATGGTTTTCGATTTGCTGGGTGATTCGACAATAACGAGTTTACTCATGGCTTTCACTCCTGCTTTGCGTATTATACACAGCGTCATGAGGGGTGTCAAGCATAAGCCTTCTACATGGCATCTGTTGCGAATGTCAGCCGGTCCCGGCCCTGCATGTCCTTCTTTTGTATGATACTGACGTCGCGCAATGTGTCTTCAAGCAACCGTCTGATGGATGACGCTTGTTCATAGCTATGCTCGAAGGCGACGAGATAAGGAGTGCGCAAGTGCTTGGGAAGCTGCCTGATGATCTTTCGAAAATACAAAAGCCCGTCCTCCCCGCCTCTCAAGGCAAGGGAAGGTTCATGCGCATCGACATCGGGGGGCAGTGTTTCACTCTCGGGGATATATGGCGGATTGGAGACGATGATGTGGAAACGTTCATTCTGCACAGGCTCGAAAAGGTCACCTTGCAAAAAACGCACATCGCTGGAGAAACGTTCGCAGTTCTTCCTGGCGACGGCGAGCGCTTCTGAAGAGATATCCGTTGCACTCACATGCACATTTCTCTCAAGTGCAAGGGTGATGGCGAGACTTCCGGACCCTGTTCCGATGTCTAGAAGAAAAACGCGCTCCATTCCTGCAAACCACGCATCAAAATAGTCGATCACGTGCTCCGCGAGCTCTTCAGTCTCATACCTGGGGATGAGCACATGCGGATTCACAAAGAATGAACGGCCGAAAAAATCCTCGTATCCGGTGATATGCTGGATAGGTTTGTGTGCATGAACATATTCCCTGACGGCATGAAGGAACCTTTCCTTCGCGCGCATGGGCATCTCCTCGTCCAAAGCAGCAACGAGCTCCGCTGGGGACAGCGGAGCGAAATGCAATAAGAGAAGTTTGACAGCTGTAGGCTCCTTGCCTTCTTCCAGGGCCTCTTTTTCCCATTGCTTGAGGAGTCCGCCGTAGGTCGGCATATCATCACCTACCCCTCTTCAAGCTTGCGCTTGAATTCTTCTTCAATCAATGCATCGATAATCGGGTCGAGTTTTCCATCCATCACTCTCTCGAGCTGCTGGATGGTGAAATTGATGCGGTGGTCGGTCACGCGGTTCTGAGGGAAATTATATGTCCTGACTTTCTCGCTCCGCTCACCGGTGCCTATTTTACTTCGACGCTCCGCCCCTTCTTTCTCGAGGCGCTGTTGTTCATAATAATCCTTGATGCGCGCCCGCATCACTCTCATAGCAATCGCTTTGTTTTCATGCTGGCTTTTCGCATCCTGTGAAGAGACCACGATCCCCGTGGGGTCATGGGTGATCCTGACCGCTGAATCTGTCGTATTGACACTCTGTCCACCAGGACCGCTGGAACGATAGGTATCTATCCTTAAATCGTTCTTGTTGATTTCAACATCGACCTCCTCCGCTTCAGGGAGGACGACGACAGTCGCGGTCGAAGTATGGACGCGCCCCTGGGATTCGGTCTTCGGGACTCTTTGCACACGATGTGCTCCTGATTCATATTTCAGGAAGGAGTACACACGATCTCCGGAAATTGAGAACTCAATCTGGCTGAATCCGCCGGCTTCACCTTCAACAGCGTTAATCACGCTGACATCCCAGCCGTTCTGTTCTGCATATTTCAAATACATGCGATAAAGGTCGCCGGCGAAGAGATTCGCCTCCTGTCCCCCTGCCGCACCGCGGATTTCAACGATGACATTCTTCTTGTCGTTGGGGTCCTTAGGGATGAGCTCCCACTGGAGTTTCTCTTCAAGCTTCTCGAGCGCTTCCTTCGTCTCTTCAATCTCCGCAGCCGCCATCTCTCTGATCTCAGGGTCATCATCCTTCTGCATGTCCTTGAGGTCCTCGAGGGTACTCTCCTTCTCTAGATACTCATCATAAAGCTTGACAGTCTTTTCAAGATCGCTGCGTTCTTTGGAAAGCTTACGCATCTTATCGATATCCTGAGCGATGTCGGGACGGCTCAGCTCATCATTGATTTCCTTGTATCGGGCTTTGAGGCGTTCAAGTTGTTCCTTCATAGGTATCAGCTCCGGAATCATTATAGTACAGAGGGGTGGTGATTGCAAGAAAAGGCGCTCTGACAAGGGAAAAAGAAAGACACGCATCATGCGTGTCAATCAAGGTCTTCGAGGTCGCTCTCCTTCGGTTCATGTGCAGGGTCGTCCGTCGTCCTGAACTGGCTGTATTTCTTCCTGAACAGCAATGGGAACCCGCGGACATTCGTAGCGCCGGAACGGTTTTTCGCAACCATTACATCGACAATATCCTGCCGGTCCGTATCCTCTTTGTAGTAATCCTCGCGATAGAGGAACAGCACCACGTCCGCATCCTGTTCAATCGAACCTGATTCACGGAGGTCGGCCATGATAGGGCGCTTGTTGTTTCGCTGCTCGACACTTCTTGAAAGCTGCGAAAGCGCGATGACAGGAACATCCAATTCCCTGGCGAGCTCCTTGAGTATACGCGAAATCTCAGAGACTTCCTGAACGCGGTTGGTGTAGTGCATCGAGCCTGAAAGCAGCTGGAGGTAGTCGACAACGACAATATCGAGCTTATCCTCCTGGGCCAGCTTACGGCATTTCTGTCTGAGGTCCGTCACTTTGACGGTCCCTGAGTCATCGAAAAGGATATTCAGCTTGGAGAGTCTGTCGTTAGCCAAAGAGAGACGTTGCCATTCATCCGTCTTCAGCTCGCCCATCCGAAGGCGGTTGCTCGCTACATTCGCTTCGCTGGAGAGCATACGGCTCACGAGTTGTTCGACCCCCATCTCAAGGGAGAAAAAGGCTACATATGGATGATGTTTGAGCTTGGCGACATTGCGAGCTATATTCAATGCGAAGGCGCTTTTCCCCATGGAAGGGCGGGCGGCTATGACATAGAGTTCGGAAGGCTGAAGGCCGAGTGTATAGAAATTGAGCTTCTCATACCCTGTATCCAGACCGATAACCTCGCCGGTGAGGTTCTTGGCCTCCTCGGTCTTTTCAATCACGTTCTCGGCGACAGTCTTCAACTCGATGAAGTCCGATGTACGGCGTTGACGCGCGACATCGAAGATACGCTTTTCAGATTCATCGACGAATTTCTGCATGTCGGAAGCTTTGAACCCTTTTTCACTGATATCCCTGGCGACATTGATCATATTGCGGATGACGGCATGGTCCCTGACGATATTGATGTAGTGCTCGAGGTTCGCTAAGGAAGGGGTGGTGTCGGACAGGCCGAGAATGTAGTCGTGACCCCCGGCGTCCAAAAGCTTCTGTTCCCTTTGTAGGCGTTCGATCAGAGTAGTATAGTCAATCTCGACGCCTTCCTCGAACAAATTCAGCATCGCTTCATACGTCACCTTGTGCCGTCGTAGAAAGAAATCCTCAACACTTAAAGCATCGGAAATACTCTTGACGGACGAAGGGTCGAGGAAGACAGCCCCCAGAACATTCTGTTCTGCATCTACACTGTGCGGTAAGGTCTTTTCACTCATATTATTGCTCTAACACAAGGACTTCAAAGGTCGCCTCTACATCCTTGTGCAACTTGACTCTGACTTGATAGCTCCCGAGCGCATTGATAGTCTCGTCGAGCTCGATTTTACGCTTGTCGATAGTGATATCGTGCTGTTCCTCCAAGGCTTCGGCAATCTGCTTGGGGGTTATCTTGCCGAACATCTTGCCGTCATCGCCTATCTTCGCATAGACTTTCACCGAGCGATGGTCAAGACGTTTCTTGAGCGTCTTCATCTCCTCATAATGCTTTTCAGCCTCTTCTTTGGCCTTCTGTCTCTCCTTCTCAAGGCTCTGGATGTTCTCCGGCGTCGCTTCGATCGCCTGGCCGCTGGAGAGAAGATAATTGCCGAACCCCGGTTTCACATCGACAACTTCACCTTTCTTTCCGTGGTTTTTGATGTCTTTCTGTAGAATAACTTTCATAGGCTTTTCCTCCTGTTTCGATTCTTGTAGATATTTGACTAGTTCAGTTTTCACTGTTTCTTTATCTTGCTTTTCAATCTGTGCACCCGCGTTGGTCAGGTGGCCGCCCCCGTCGAACGCCTCCATGACACGCTGGACACTGAAGCCCTCGAGACTTCGGGCACTGATCGCTACGGTATCTGATTCTATCTGGCCGATAGCGAACGCCGCATCGATGTGGTCTATTTCGAGTAGATCGTTGGCCAGTTTCGCCAGCAGCGCTCGGTCGGCATCCATATCATCAGGCACAATAGCGATAGCATACCGCTTATCGATGATCTCCGCCTGATGCAGAATCTCAGACTTGATACGAATCTCCTGCAGAGATTCCCGGAGCATGGCCCGGACACGCTGGGTGTCTGCACCATATTTCTTGAGTACGGCCGCGGCCTCGAATGTCCGCGACCCGGTCCTATACATGAAATTATTCGTATCCACCACCATGCCTAGAAGCATGACAGTCGCTTCGAAGCGGTTGAATTCAATCGCTTCAGGATAGACATTGGCCATTTCGACGACGAGCTCGGTCGAACTGGACGCGTAAGGTTCTATATAGCTGAGTATCGGGTCGGCGAGAATATCCTTGTGCCGACGATGATGGTCGATGATAATATGGCCTTTCGCCTTGCCGATCAGTTTTTCCTCCAGCAGTTGATTTTCCGAATGGTGGTCGACGAGCGTCAGTATGCTGTGTCTATCTATCAGCTGCAACGCTTTCTCGGGTGTGATGAAGTACTCCCCTAATGCAAAATGCTCGTATTTCATGCGGGTGAAGATCTTTTCAACCGTATCATCGGTCATATCCTGATCAAGAACAACATACGCTTCTTTCTCCGATGCCAAAGCCATTTTCAAGACACCGACGGCCGCCGATAAAGCATCGGCGTCCGGATAGATATGAGGCATGATGAACACCTTGCTGGCATCATCGAATATAAGATCGATCTTCTTCGCGTTGATGCGGCTGGAGATACGTGTGCGCTTTTCCTGGGTATTGGTGTTGCCACCGAAGTATTTGAAGTCTTCCCCCTGTATATTGATCACAATCTGATCGCCGCCTCGCGAAAGCGCCAGATCCAAAGCCTCTTCGGCAATGGACGCGAGATTCCTCAAGGGGATGTCCGCACAGGCTATGCCGCCTGAAAGCGTCACGAAAAGGTCGTTCTCCCTGGCAATTGTCGCTATATCCTCGATGATGTCGAATTCCCCTTCGATCAGTTCATCAAGATGCGACCTCTGCATATAGACGAACAGCTTCGATGATGTATAGGGAACCAGATGGAATCCCTTCCGCTCCGCCCATTCATCCAAAGTGCCGAGGAGCTGTCCCTGGATCTCGCTTTGTTCCTGGACATCTAGGACGTCGATAGCATCATCGAGATTATCGAGATGTAAAACGCCGATGACGCTCGTAGAACGTTCGTATTTCTCCTTCAGACGCTCCCGTTCGTTTTCCTCAAAGAGAAAGAGCACCCGTTCTTCTGCTTGATAGTGCACTTCATAATAATCATTGTAGATTTTGAATATGCCCTTCTGCTCAAGAGCATCCGAAGCGACAGCATCATGGATTCCCTTGTGTAAAGTCTTTAGAGACCGCTTCTCTAAAGGGTTCCTAAAGATGGACTTGGCGGCGTCATTGGCAAAATGAACCATGAAATCCTCATCAAAGAGAAGGATGCCAACCGGCATATCATGAATCAGCCGCTCTTCTACTTTGGCCTTCCGCTTGAGAAGCGTGTCCTTCGTACTCACATCAGCTTCCAGCCGAGCAATACGCTGGTGGCGCTTATGCATGAAAAAAAGCACATAAAGCGCCATCAACACGACGACCACTACACTGATCATTATCACAAACACTGCATTCTGATCGGCAAACGCAAACCCAAGGCCAATAAGCGCCACAAAAAGCAGTACGCTCAAGACGCTCAACGGTCCTTTCTCCATACCTTCACCTCATCATGATGCTTACATCAAGTATCCATATTATATCACAAAGCGTCCATACTGTAAGCAAGGTTCCTCTAAATCACGGCAAGCCGCCGCTTGACTTTCTTTTCCATCAAACCTATAATACCACCATCAAACGCAGTTCGAAACCATCCTGCGATAACAAAACTAGGAGGCCACCAATGTACGATACTGTCCACGCATTGCACGATATCATTCCCTTTTCAAATGAACTACTATGGCTGCTTTTCGCGCTAGTCAATTTCGGGTTCGTCCTCTTGATATATAAACTCTTCGGCAAAACCGGGATGTTCGCCTGGATTGCATTCGCCAGTGTCCTTCTCAATATCCAGGTGACTAAGACGATTGAACTGTTCGGCATCACCGCAACTCTGGGAAATGTCATGTTCGGTTCCATTTTCCTAGTCACAGACGCGCTCAATGAAAAGTACGGACTCGTCAATGCCAAACGCGCGGTCTATATCGGCTTCTTCTCCATAATATCCATGGCCGTCATCATGCAGGCAGCCATATGGTTCGCCCCCGCTCCAAAGGATTTCGCCCATGAATCACTCGTCACAATCTTCGAAGTCGTCCCCCGGCTCGTCCTCGGAAGCATTCTCGCATACATCATCAGCCAGCTGATCGACGTCCATCTTTTTCAGCGCATCAAGAAACGTTTCGCCTCCAACAGGACGCTCTATGTAAGGAATCTCGGGTCGACCCTTTTCTCGCAACTGATAGATACGGCTATCTTCGTTCCAATTGCTTTTTTAGGCATCCATGCTACACCGGAACTCATCAGCATCTGGCTGACTACATACATCATCAAGGTCCTCGTCGCGTTCCTGGACACCCCGTTCGTCTATCTGATCAAACAGGTAAGACCCATTTCCTGGAACGATGAATGAAAAATTTTCAAAATTACTGTTGACTTTGTGTAAAAGGCTCTGTTAGGATTAAGACAACATAAAAAAATTAGAGGCTGCGATGCAGATGAGTACCGGATAAAGCCGGCAGGCTATGCTATCCGGGAAAGGCAACCATCGCCGAACGTGCCATGTCGGCAGACATGACGCGTGGGACTGCGGGAAACACCCGCAGGACTCCTACTCCGGTAGAGGCGCTAGATAGGTTTTTTGCAGGTTTTACCGTTTAGTGTCCTCCGTGGCACTTTTTTTATGTAAAAAATTACACGGAAAGGACATGATTATGTATCGATTATTCACTGTTTTTTTGCTGGGACTGACTGTAGTCCTGGCTGGATGCACCACAAACGAGGACGACCTGGTCGTCGGCCTTGAATGCAACTATGCACCCTTCAACTGGACGGACAATTCAGAAGGCGTGGAGATTGAACAGGCAAACGGCTACTGTGCAGGTTATGATGTGACAGTGGCACAGGAGATTTCAGATGGTTTAGATAAAGACCTCCGGGTCAGGAAAATCGACTGGGACGGACTGATTCCCGCTCTGAACAGCGGCGAGATCGATGTCATCATCGCCGGGATGAGCCCTACCGAAGAAAGAAAAGAAAGTGTTTCATTCACCGATGAGTACTTCAGGAGCGAACAAGTCATGGTTGTCAGAAGCGACAGCGACTACACGGGCGCTGAAAGCCTCGAAGATTTCGAAGAGGCCAGGGTCATCGCCCAGCAGGGGACGCTGCAGGATGACCTCATTCCGCAGATCGACAATGTCGACCATGCTTCCCCGCTCAATGACTACCCGTCCCTCGTCGAACAGGTGAGAAGCGGTATAAGTGATGCTTTTGTCGCAGAACTTCCGGTTGCCCTGAGCGTCACTGACTCCGATGAAAGTCTGGAAATGGTCAGGTTTGAAGAAGGGTCGGGGTTTGACGTAGAGGATGAACAGATAACCGTCAGTGTAGCGCTGCGTAAAGATGATACATCCCTGCGCGATGAGATCAATGACATCCTCGCTTCCATCGATGAAGAGACGCGCCAGGAATGGATGGAAGAAGCGTTATCGAATCAACCCTGAGCACGACCATAAGACCCGGCTTCTTCGCAGGCACCCTTGACCTTTTCGTCGAATACCTCCCTTTCTATCTTCAAGGCCTGCTCTATACACTTCTTCTTGCAGTAGTCGGTACAACCGTAGGTCTCTTGATTGCTTTTGTCTTTGTCGTCTTGAAGATACAAACCGTCAAAAGGGTCACCCCTTTCATCCCAAAAAACCTGAAGCACCTGGGGAAGGCCTTTGTCAACACATATGTCACAATATTCCGCGGAACGCCGATGATGGTGCAGGCTATGATATTTTATTACGGTCTCGCCTCGCTCGGCGTCCGCCTCCCTATCCTAGCGGCCGGATTGATTGTCGTCACGCTGAACACTGCCGCTTATCTGACTGAAATCCTCCGCTCCGGCTTGGAAAGCATAGATCCGGGTCAGAGGGAAGCCGCTGAGAGCCTAGGGATGACGACAAGGCAGACCTATCAGAAAATTCTTCTGGTGCAGGCCTTCAAAAACATGATCCCCGCCATCGGGAACGAACTGATCGTCAACATAAAGGATACTGCGGTCTTGAGCGTCATCGGTGTAGGAGAGCTCTTCTATATGGGAAGAAGCGTGGCCGGTGCACATTACAGATACACGGAATCCTTCATGATAGTCGCGATTATCTATCTCATCGTGGTGATGATCGCCGTCTATCTCCTCAAGCAGCTGAGCCGCTGGATGGGAAAAACACCGAAAGATTTGAATACTAGTGAAAGCGGGCAGGCAGCATGATCACTCTTGAAAATATCTTTAAATACTTCGATGAAACCCCTGTATTAAAAAACATCAACCTTTCTTTTCAAAAAGGGACCATCAATGTCATCATCGGCCCCTCAGGGTCCGGGAAGAGCACGCTTCTCAGGACCGTTAATTTCCTCGAACCGCCTACCGAGGGCAATGTATGGATCGAGGGAGAACGCATGGATGAAAAGCCGAAAACCCTTCAAAACCTGCGCCAGAACGCTCCTATGGTTTTTCAATCCTTCAACCTCTTCAATCATCTGAACGTGCACGACAATTGCACCCTCGCTCAGCGTGCCGTACTAAGAAAGAGTAAAAAAGAGGCCGGCCATAAAGCAATGCGCACTCTCGAGAAAGTCGGCATGGCGTCTTATTGGAACCGCAAACCGAAGCAGCTCTCCGGTGGACAGAAGCAACGCGTATCAATAGCACGCGCACTGTCGATGGAACCAAGAATACTGCTTTTCGATGAGCCGACCAGCGCGCTGGATCCCGAAATGGTAGGGGGTGTGCTCTCAACCATAAGAAACGTCGCCGAGGAACAGCCCGATCTGACCATCCTCCTCGTCACGCATGAGATGGCCTTTGCGAGACAGATCGCGGACAGGGTCCTCTTCATGGACCTTGGAGAAGTTATTGAAGATAGAAAAGGGGCGGACATCTTCAAAACCCCCTTAAAGCCCCGTACAGCACAGTTCCTATCCTCCTTCCAATAAAAAAGACGCACTTTTTCTGCGAAAAGTGCGTCTTTACTTATCGATGCATCATTCTTCTTTGGCAAACGGCAGTAGCGCCATATGGCGAGCACGTTTGATCGCCACGCTGAGCTGTTTCTGATATCCGGCCTTGGTGCCGGTGACACGCTTGGGAAGAATCTTTCCATTGTCGGCTACGAAACGTCTCAAAAGATCGACATCTTTGTAATCAATATATTTGATGTTATTTTCTGTGAAATAACATTTTTTCTTGCGGCGGCGACGAAAGTTCCTTTTAGCCATGCATAAATCCTCCTTTTAAAATGGTAGATCATCATCAGCGATATCGATATGGTCGAGATCGCTGTCTTCTTCTTGTTTCTGCGACTGTTCCTGGTTATTTCTCGGTTCACTACTAGGCATGTCTCTCGGGGGTTGTGTCCCTTTGGGCTCAAGAAACTGGACCGAGTCCGCTACCACTTCAGTCACATAGCGGCGGTTCCCGTCCTGATCATCATATGTCCGGCTTTGGATACGCCCATCGACACCGACCATGTTCCCCTTGGAAACATATTTCTCGACATTTTCAGCCTGACGGCGCCAAACGACACAACGGATGAAATCCGCGTCCGTCTCGCCTTGTTGATTTCTGAACGGGCGGTTCACAGCCAGTTGAAATGTCACAAGGGGGACGTCATTGGACGTGCGGCGCATCTCCGGATCTATTGTCAGTCGTCCGACCAATACTACACGATTAACCATGATAACACCTCGGTTTCATCGTTCATCCCGGATGACAAGGAAACGGATGATGTCTTCCTTCATACGGATGACACGCTCGAATTCAGCACGGCCTGCGGGAGTGGCTTTGACATGCATGACGACATAATACCCTTTCTGGTAATTGTCGATTTCATAAGCCAGCTCTCTCATGCCCCATTCATCCACTTCTATGACCTCGGAGTCATTCTTGGGGAAGATCTGGCTGAGCTCTTCAATCAATGCTTCCCGTTTCTCCTCTTCAAGGTCCGGACGAATGATATACATAATCTCGTACTTGCGCATGGTTCTACCTCCTTTTGGACTGATGGCCGCCAAATGGCAGCAAGGATGCGTCAAATTCACGCTAAGACATTATAGCATGACCAAGTCCTAATGTAAATGTCAAATCTCCCTTTTCAAAAGATCAATGAGTGCATCATGCATCTCCTTCGTGATACGGTGCCCCGTATCGAACGTCCGGAAAATCACATCATGAGAAGCGAGAACATCCTCCGCATCGACAGGCGGAATCACTTGGTCGCGTTCGCCACAGAGTGCTATGGCCTTGCGGAAAGAAAGAGCTTCGGAATGTCTGCTCGGGTCCATAGTGGCGATACGGCGTCTAGCGGCTTCAATGCGTTCGGAATGCTCCGCATAATCCTCGTCGGTGAAGCCCTGGAAAGCGCTCCTTGTGAAATCCGGCCCGCTTATCAGCGCCGCGAGGACATCCACATCACTCAGCATAGCCGTCCGGTAAGCGACATATCCTCCCATGGAGACACCGAGAACATCGAACCTGTCGAAATCATAATGATGCTCGAAAAGATATACGATATCCTTCGCTGTGGCATCGACTATATCGAACAACTGCAGCTCACTTTCAATCTTGTTTCTTTCTTTGAACGGTGATTCAGCGCGTTCGCCGTGTTTTTTAGCATCCAAAGCCACCACCTGATATCCCAGCCGGTTCAAGAATGGAGCGAGAAGGCGGGATACCTTGTCCTTATTGCCAAAAATGCCATGCTGGATGAAAATGAGTTTTTTCGGAGCGTCAATCCGTGACTCCAGCAGAGGCACATCGGATTTCCATGTTCTCACAGTATCAACTTTCAAATGGCCCCACCGCCTTTACCGCCAGAGCAAGCGCAAACGAAGCGGCCTTCTGTCTTATGCGAATACGGTCGCCTGAAAAAATGCGGTGGAAGGTCCCGGTCCCTTCCTGACTATGAAGACCGAAATATACTGTCCCCACGGGCTTTTCATCGGTCCCTCCTTCAGGGCCGGCGATACCGGAGATACTGAGGGTGATGCCTGCTCCGCTCTGTTTCGATAGCCTGTACGCCATCTCATAGACAGCGGCGTCGCTCACTGCTCCGTCCCTTTCAAGCAAGGTCGGCGACACGCCGAGCCGCCTGATTTTCATTTCATTCGAATAGAGCACAAAGGCCTCCTCGAATACATCCGAGGCTCCGGGGACATCCACAATACGTGAAGCGGCGAGCCCGCCTGTGCAGGATTCCACCAGGGCTATTGTCAGCCCCTCATCCCTGAGGCGCTTGATCAGCCGCTCTTCCACAGTCTCATCAGAACGCGCAACAATATCGTCTTTAAAGACATGATAGAAATCTTCCATCGCTTGTACCACGTGCGCTTCGTTCCCGGACGAGAAACGATAACGGACTTCCCCCAGCCCTGCATAAGGCGCGATAGCGACATGAGGATGTTGATCATAGATAGGGCCCATGCGGGACTCCAGATCGGACTCACCTTTTCCGATCAAAAGGAAATCATCCTCATAGAGGGCTGTCTCAGGCAACGGCAGGTGTTCCAACGCTTTCTCCAGCATCGGCTCCATCTCTCCCCTCGGTCCAGGAAGAGCGACAATATAGCGTTCGGGCATGGACAGCACCATTCCAGGCGCAGTCCCCTCGGAATTGGCTAATACGTGGGCGCCTTCCGGAAACAGGGCCTGCTTTTCGTTATTCTTTTCCATGAATCGCTGCGCACGGGAGAAATAACGCTCGATAGCCGCCGCTGCCCGCTCATTCTTTTTCAAGGGCAGGTCAAAATAATCAGCGATGCTCTCTTTTGTCAGGTCGTCACGGGTCGGTCCGAGACCGCCGGTGAAAAAGACGACGTCGCTTTCAGCATAATCGAGCGCTTTATGAATCTCCCGTCGGCTGTCGGAGACGGTCACGGTTCTCTCGACTATAATGCCGAGCGGTCTGAGACGCTCGGCAATGTACGCGGGGTGGGTGTTGATCACACGACCTGAGAGAAGCTCGTCCCCCACAGCAATGATTGTGGCATTCATCATGATCACCCTTGTTTTCATTTATGGTGCGGATAGATAGACAATATAGATATAGAGCGCGGATGTGAGAGTAATTCCGATAATTGTCGCCAATACGACAATACGGTGTCCGCGAACACCGAGGTATTCCTTGCGGTTCTCTACCTTCCTCGCTTTTGCATAGAGTGAATGAGCGAAATAAAGCAGAAATATGAACGTAAAGATCAGAAGAATGGCGATCGGGATATAGGTGATGACGATGAGCACGATCAAAGACAGGATGTTCGGCTCGCGTTCAGCCGCGAACGGGTGCAAGGCGCTGCCCGCGAACGGATCAAGCCCCGTCATCCCGTGGATCAACGCTACGACAAGAACAATGAACCCGACGAGCTTGTAATGCTCGAAAAGGCCTCCTCTTTTCCAGGAAAGCATCTTCCGCGGAATGACATACCGGTATCGGAAATAGAAATAGAAGACATCCGCAAAGAATGTGATGAAAAACAGGATGAACGCAAATGACAGATAATCCATGACCAGTGAGACTTCCATAATAGATTCCTTTCTTTACACATTGAATTTAAACAAAACGAGATCGCCGTCCCTGACGGCGTAGTCCTTCCCTTCAATACGCATCTTGCCCGCTTCCTTAACCCGGGCGATCGAGTCGTAGGCATCGAGCGTCTCAAAAGGAATGACCTCGGCTTTTATAAAGCCTCTTTGAAAATCAGTGTGGACCAGACCGGCGCATTCATAGGCGGTCATGCCACTTTGAAAGGTCCATGCGCGGACCTCCTTTTCATTTGTAGTGAAAAACGTCTCGAGTCCGAGCAGACTGTAACTCTTCTTGATCAGACTTTCAAGACCGGAGGCCTCAAGACCGAAAGCTTCAAGATATTCACTACGTTCGGCCTCGGAAAGTTCAAGCATCTCTTCTTCAAGTTTCGCATTGACAGCAATCAGGGAATCCTGGGTATCTTCCACATATGACCGCAATGCAGAATATTCCTGATGGGAGGAGAGGTCCTCCAGCGCCTCCTGGGAGACATTCGCGACATAAAGGACCGGCTTCAATGTCAGAAGGCCGTACGGTTTCAGACGCTCAAGATCCTGTGCGCTGATATCGAGCTCTCTCAGGGGCGACCCAGCTTCCAGCGACGCCTTCATGCGGCTTAAAAGTTCATATTCCCTGGAAGTTTCCTTGTCGACCTCCATACGAGCTTTTTTCTCTATCTTCGGTATGCGTTTGTTCAATAATTCAAGATCGGCGATCATCAATTCCGTATTCAATGCCTCGACATCCGCCTGCGGATCCCTATCCTCATGCACGTGCACCACATCCGCATCGTCAAAACAACGCACCACATGAATGATGGCATCCACCTCTCGTATGTGCGAGAGGAAACGATTCCCGAGGCCTTCGCCTTCACTGGCCCCTTTCACAAGTCCGGCGATATCTATGAATTCAAACGACGTGGGAACGGCCCGTGCGGGACGGGCTATCTCATAGATACGCCACAAGCGATGGTCGGGGACATCTACTACGCCTACGTTGGGATCGATCGTGGCGAAGGGGTAATTCGCCGCATGCGCCTCGGCTTTTGTCAGTGCATTGAACAAGGTCGATTTGCCGACATTGGGCAACCCAACGATTCCAGCCTGCAGTGACACCCGCATCAACTCCTTTATTCCTGCCTATTTTAATATATTTCACTCAAGAACACAAACAGAGCATTCAATCGACACGGGCGCTCAACACGTATTCAAAGGGGGAGGAGCCGACAGATTCGGACAAGAACGTCACCTCACGACCGAAATGACGCATGGCAAGTGTGAAATGGGCTATCGCTATCCCTATATCCAGCGCTTGCATGTCATAAGAGAAACGCAGCTTGTCATCTCGATTCACATAGAACCGTACATGGTTTCCTGTAATCAGAATGCGCCATGGTTGCTTATTATGGGCGGAAGGTGCTGCGCGTACCCATTCGAGCGCTTCGGAAAAGGCATGCGAATGCGGAAGCGAACGATTGAAATCTTCCAGGAAGAACAGTTCGGAAAACGGCTTGCGCTTCCGTGCCTTAGCGGCACGCCGGATGATTCTCTCCCTCAGGGAGGCCTTCCCGGCCGGCGTACCGATGGGTGAGACAGCGGGAATGAATGTCCCCTCGTCCTTGAAGGCCTTGAAAGCCTCTCGCTTGAATGAACCGCCGAGCCATACAGTGCCGAACCCCTTCCGCGTCGCTTCAAGAATAATATGTTCGAAGACAAACCCAAAATCGACAAGCGCCTCGAAAGTATCTTCACAGGTCCCGCCGATGAAAGCTGGAGCATTCTTGATGAATCCGTAGGTCCCGACTTTCGCGTGAGGCCCGAAGAGGCCGTGGTTTTCTAGAAAAAAGAACGAGAAATCATGCGAAAAGGGGCCTCTATAACGCTCATGAGCACGGAGCATATTCTTTATTGCCTTCTCTTCTTCTTCATCAAGGGGCCTTTTCTCATAGGTCCTGACCGACACTCTCTGTTCTACAGCCTCTTGCATCATTCCGCTTCCTCATCATCAGGGTGGGGAATCAATGATACGTAATCGGTCTCGACCCTTTCACCATTGCGGTACAATACAACGCTCATCTCATCGCCGATGCGCGAATTGAGTATGGATTCCCGCATATCGTTGAAATTATAGACGTCCACATACTCATCCCATTCTTTCAGCTTGTAGCCGACAATCACATCACCCGGTTCTACACCGGCCGCTTCAGCCGCTGAATCATCACTGACGTCCTCGACACAGACACCGTATTCCTGTCCGCAATCCGCGACAGCGGGATAGGAGACGACACCGAAGAAGGGTCGCACCATGCGGCCTTCCGCAGCAAGCTCCTCCACCACGCGTTCCACGGTATTCGAGGGAATGGCAAAACCTATATCGCCTGCTTCCGCGCTAGCGATCTTCATATTGTTGATGCCGATGAGCTCGCCTTCAAGATTGAAGAGTGCTCCGCCGCTATTCCCAGGACTGAGAGCGGCATCATGCTGGATGAAGGGAACTTCATATTCGCTGTCGGGCACATATCTGGCCAGACCGGAAATCACGCCCGATGTCAGCGTCCCGAAATAGTCGAATCCCAGAGGATTGCCGACAGCAAAGGCGAATTGACCCACATCGACTTCATAAGAATCGGCGAACGACACAGTAGGGAAACTCTCTTCGGATTCGAAGGCAAGGACTGCGAGATCCGTCGTTCGATCCTTCCCAAGCAGTTCGACGTCCTCCGCGCCGATCTCCCTCAGCATACCGTATTTTTCATATACAATCTCGAGTTCCAAAGCATCTTCAACTACGTGATGATTGGTCACCGCTTTATACCGTCCGTCCTCTTCGGCGTAAATGACAGCCGAGGCGCTTCCACCAAGACCTATATCACTACCGACGGCAAACACGCCGACAACAGCGTCGCCATATGTCGCGACAAGGTCCAGAATCCTGCCTTCAAGCGGTTCAACATCCGTATCAATACCGACAAGCTTTTCTTCGAGCCGCTCATCGATATAGGCTTCGAGCTCCTCTTCGGTATAGACCGATTCATTCTCATTCCCGGGGTCCGTTTCGTTTTCAGGGGGTTCGACCCATTCACACCCTGAAAATAAGAATATTGTTGCTCCAAGTAGAAAAGTCAGGACAAGCTTCATACAATCACCCTTTCAACGCGAACAGTCTCGCCGCATTTTCCGTGGTTTTCTCCTCGATCAAAACCAGGGAATCACCCCGGGCTTCGGCCACACCTTCAGCGACGAGCGGTAGATAGGACGGTTCATTCCGCTTGCCGCGGTAGGGGTGAGGGGCTAGGAAAGGCGCATCCGTCTCTATGAGCAGACGGTCGATGGGCAACATGGCCGCAACCTCTTTGGGAGTTTTCGCGTTTTTAAACGTCACGGGGCCCCCGAGGGAGATATGAAGACCAAGCGAAAGGAACCGCTCGGCCATTTCAGGTGAGCCGCTGTAACAATGCATGACACCTCTGAGAGGTGCATGTTTCTCGAGGGTTTCAAAGGTTTTTTCAGCGGCGTCCCGCATATGAATGATCAAGGGAAGGTCATAGGTCTTCGCCAGACGGACCTGGCGCTCGAAGACGTCGATCTGTTCCTCCATGTGGGTCTTGTCGTGATAGAAATCCAGACCGCATTCGCCGATCGCAACTGCTTCGGGAAGAAACGCCTCCAGATAAGTGAACGCCGTCTCATCGACCTCATGAGCGATGGTGGGATGAATGCCCGCGCTCGCATGGACGCCTTCTCTTGAAGCGATGGACGCGGCCCTTTCATTCATCTCGGGACTGAATCCGACAACAATCATCCGCATCACCCGTTCGGAACGGGCGCGCTCGATGGTGTCGTCCAGTGTCTCTGTGAACGTATCGTGGTTCAGATGAACATGTGTATCTGTGAACATGGAATCACTCCTGTATTCATTATACTATGTAGCTTGACTTTTTCAGAGGGATATGCGGAAATCCTCTGCAAAAATTCAAGGCGTCTATCCTATCAATATAACACTTTTCAAAAAAAAAGAGGCTTCAGCATAAGCCTCTTTTTATTGAATTACTCGTACACTTCAGCCACAATGCCGGCACCGACGGTCTTTCCACCCTCGCGGATTGAGAACTTGGTACCTTGCTCAAGCGCGATGGCGTGGATAAGCTCGACGTTGATCTCGACGTTGTCGCCGGGCATGACCATTTCCACGCCTTCAGGAAGTTCAACGACTCCTGTAACGTCGGTTGTGCGGAAATAGAATTGCGGTCTGTAGTTGCTGAAGAAGGGGGTATGGCGTCCGCCTTCGTCTTTGCTGAGTACATAGACTTCGCCGCGGAATTTGGTGTGCGGAGTAACGCTGCCTGGTTTGGCGAGGACTTGTCCACGCTCGATCTCATCACGGGTGATGCCACGCAGCAACGCGCCGATGTTGTCGCCAGCCTGCGCTTCATCGAGCAGCTTGCGGAACATCTCCACACCAGTGACGACGGTCTTCTTCGTCTCCCTGATGCCGACGATTTCGACTTCATCCTGGACCTTGACGGTTCCGCGCTCGACGCGGCCTGTCGCGACAGTGCCTCGTCCTGTAATGGTGAAGACGTCTTCGACAGGCATGAGGAAGGGCTTGTCAGTCTCGCGGACAGGATCGGGGATGTAATCGTCGATAGCATTCAATAGTTCGATGATCTTGTCCTCTTCTTCCTTGTCGCCTTCGAGTGCTTTCAATGCGGAGCCCTGGATGACCGGAACGTCGTCTCCGGGGAAATCGTATTCGCTCAGGAGTTCGCGGACTTCCATTTCGACAAGTTCGATGAGCTCTTCGTCATCGACCTGGTCGGTCTTGTTGAGATAGACGACGAGGTTGGGGACACCGACCTGACGGGCGAGCAGAATATGCTCGCGTGTCTGGGGCATGGGTCCGTCTGCGGCGCTGACGACTAGAACTGAACCGTCCATCTGTGCGGCGCCGGTGATCATGTTCTTGACATAGTCGGCGTGGCCGGGGCAGTCAACATGCGCATAGTGTCTTTTCTCTGTTGCGTACTCGATATGCATGGTGTTGATGGTGATGCCACGCTCTTTTTCTTCAGGTGCATTGTCGATAGAGTCATAATCCTGTGATTTTGTACCGCCAATGCCTCTACGCTCCAAAACGCTTGTAATAGCAGCGGTCAAAGTGGTTTTACCATGGTCGACATGGCCGATGGTGCCGATATTTACATGCGTTCCTTTGCGTTCAAATTTTTCCTTTCCCATTTTCTTTCTTCCTCCTTTGATTGGTATCTGCGTCACGGTTATTTTACCGTATTATAGCCTATAATGCAAGATAATTCAAACGTGTGATATTCTCTATCCTGCGTATTTTGAAATAATCTCTTCTGCGATGTTCTTCGGTGCTTTTTCATAGTGCGAGAAGGTCATTGTGTAATTGCCGCGGCCCTGAGTGTTGGAACGCAGGCTCGTTGCATATCCGAACATCTCGGCGAGAGGGACATACGCCTGGACCTGATGGGCGTTTCCGCGACGCTCCTGGCTTTCGATCCTACCCCGGCGACCGGTGATATCACCGATGACATTGCCGAGGTATTCATCCGGAGCGATGACGTCCACAACCATGACTGGTTCCAAGAGCACCGCGCCGCATTTGTCCTTGGCCTTCCTGACAGCGTAGGATGCCGCGACTTTGAACGCCACCTCAGAAGAGTCCACATCATGATAGGACCCATCGAAAAGCGTCGCCTTGACATCGATGACAGGGTAGCCCGCTAGAACACCATGCGAGAGCGCCTCCTTGATCCCGGATTCGACCACGGGGATGTATTCGCGGGGCACGACGCCACCGACAATCTTATCCTCGAACTCAAAACCATTGCCTTCATTGGGCTCGAACTTGACCCATACATGGCCGTATTGTCCACGGCCGCCGCTCTGCCGGACAAATTTCCCTTCGACTTCCGCCGGGGCTGTGAAAGTCTCGCGATAGCTGACCTGCGGCTTACCGACATTGGCGGACACTTTGAATTCCCGTTTAAGCCTGTCGACGATGATATCGAGGTGCAATTCGCCCATGCCTGCAATAATGGTCTGGCCCGTCTCGTCGTTCGTATAGGTCCGGAACGTCGGATCCTCTTCCGAGAGCTTTTGCAGGGCCTCGCCCATCTTGTCCCTGTCCGCGCGAGAACGCGGCTCGATGGCGACACTGATGACAGGTTCGGGGAAGTTCATCTTCTCGAGGATGATCGAATGTTTCTCTTCGGCGAGCGTATCGCCGGTCGCGGTGTTCTTAAGGCCCACCGCCGCCGCAATGTCCCCGGCATAGACAGTGTTTCTTTCCTCGCGATGATTCGCGTGCATCTGAAGGATGCGTCCGACACGTTCCTTGGCGTTCTTCGTGGTGTTGAGCACATATGAGCCCTTATCGAGCGTTCCCGAGTACACGCGGAAGAACGTGAGTTTCCCGACAAACGGATCGGTAGCGACCTTGAACGCCAGCGCAGCGAATTTCTCATCGTCGCTCGCCGGCACCTGGACCTCCTCTCCGTCTTTCATGACACCACGGACCTTTTCAACATCCGTCGGTGCCGGAAGATAGTCCACAACAGCGTCCAGGGCGAGCTTGACGCCTTTGTTCCTGAACGCACTGCCGCAGAGCACCGGGAAGAACTCGACATCGAGTGTCGCCTTCCGAATCGCCTTGCGGAGCATGTCTGCGGGAACGTCCTCCTCTTCGAGATACGCCATCATGATGTCCTCGTCGAAATCAGCGAGCGTCTCTACGAGTTCGGAACGCTTCTCCTCGGCGATGTCCTGATAAGACGAGGGGATGTCGATCTCCCGTTCGATTTCATCGGGCTTGCCGTCGTATTCATAGGCTCTCATCTCTAAAAGGTCGATGATGCCGGTGAATTCATCTTCCGCGCCGATAGGCCATTGCACGGCGGACGCTTTCACGCCGAGGCGTTCATCAAGCGTCTTGAGGCTGTAGGCGAAATCTGCGCCGACCTTGTCCATCTTGTTGACGAATACAATCCTGGGCACCATGTATTCCGTCGCCTGCCGCCATACAGTCTCCGTCTGGGGTTCAACCCCGGCTTGAGCGTCGAGCACAGCGACGGCGCCATCAAGCACACGGAGCGAGCGGGACACTTCGACGGTGAAATCGACATGGCCGGGCGTATCGATGATGTTCACGCGGTGGTCGCGCCAGAAAGCGGTGGTCGCAGCGGATGTGATCGTGATGCCTCTTTCCTGTTCCTGATCCATCCAGTCCATCTGTGAAGCGCCTTCGTGGGTCTCCCCCATTCTATGGATTTTACCGGTGTGGAAGAGAACGCGCTCTGTCATTGTCGTCTTGCCGGCGTCAATATGCGCCATGATGCCGATGTTGCGCGTCTTCTCCAGACTATATTGTCGTCCCATGTTCCTTGCAGGCCTTACCAGCGGTAATGGGCAAACGCTTTGTTCGCATCTGCCATCCTGTGGATGTCTTCACGGCGCTTGACAGACTGTCCGGTATTGTTTGCAGCGTCGACGATTTCATTGGCCAGACGTTCGACCATGGTCTTTTCATTTCTCAGTCTCGCATATTGAGTGATCCACCTGAGACCAAGCGTATAACGGCGTTCCTCACGGACTTCCATGGGAACCTGGTAGTTCTGACCGCCGACGCGGCGGGCGCGCACCTCAAAGCTGGGCATCACGTTCTTGAGGGCGTCTTCGAATATTTCCATTGGGGGTTTATTGGTTTTTTCCTCGATGAGGCTGAAAGCATCGTAAAGAATGCGCTGTGCCGTGTTCTTCTTGCCATCGCGCATGATATTGTTGATGAGTTTTGTGACTAGTTTCGAGTTGTAGAGCGGGTCGGGGAGTACGTCTCTTTTCGGGACGTGTCCTTTACGGGGCATACGTGTTTCCTCCTTTCAAACAGTTGAGTCGATTTACGATTTTTTCGTTCCGTACTTAGAACGTCCTTGCTTGCGGTCGACGACGCCTTCTGCATCCAGCGTGCCGCGGACGATGTGATAGCGGACGCCCGGAAGGTCCTTGACACGGCCGCCGCGGATCAGTACCACACTATGTTCCTGCAGTGTGTGGCCGATGCCGGGGATGTAAGCCGTGACTTCACCGCCGTTGGTCAGCCTGACACGCGCATACTTTCTCAGCGCGGAGTTCGGCTTCTTCGGCGTCATGGTCGCAACGCGTGTACAGACACCGCGTTTCTGCGGGCTGGGAAGATACGTATAGCGACGCTTCAGCGAGTTGAAATTCACACTCAGCTGAGGAGATTTGGACTTCTTCTTGCGGCTGGAACGTCCTTTGCGTACGAGTTGATTGATAGTCGGCATGGTTTTCCTCCTCTCGATATTGTTACAACATAACCATGTGTGTCGTATTTTTCCGTAAAAACCAGGGTTTAAAGGTAAAAACCCAGTTTTTTAAGTTGACGCAAAAGTAATTATATAACACTGTTCCTGGTGTGTCAATGTTTTCCCGGAACTTTTCCCGGGACGATGTGTAGATATACAATACATGTGAGACCTTCGCTTGAATAAATAAAAGGTGGTCCGTATCCTATGAGTGTAACGACCAAACCACACTAAGGGAGGATACGAACCACATGTGTAGTATAGCA
>PWEL01000036.1 GCA_003553945.1 Mollicutes bacterium
ATTAGGGGAGCATGCCAGATGCCCCAGATAAAGCCGATAAACAGGGCAGATTTCCAGAACCCGGCAGAGGCTGTTTCCTTTAACAAAAAGCCTCTCCAGCCAAACTCTTCACCAAAGGCGAAAATAGCATTGATCGTAGGACCTGCTATGAGACCTTGCAATAGTATCAGCCAGAACATTAAAGCGGGTGAAAAGGGCATTTCTTCAATCATTTCTTCTGTGATTAAATCTCCAAGGTACTCAGTTAAACCGGTCATTTCCGGAGAATAGCTTACCCCGGGCATAAGCAGGTTGACCCCGATAGTGGCAAAAGTAATCAAAACCGGCAGCAACCATGCTACCAGGAACCACTTATTGATATTTGTATTGACTCCGTATGTTTTAAAAACCGGCTGCTTGTAAATATATTTTTGCACAATAACTGTGCCGAGCAGGGGAAAGAACATATAAACCGCGGCAAAAACGGTAGCGTAAACAGTGCCCCATTCTGCGCCGGCGAGGTAATACAGGCCCGCCGCAGCCCAGCTAATCAGAAGAGTAATGCCTACAAATAAAAATATTTTTTTCCTGTTCATATCTGCTAAGCTCCTTCATATTTGAATTTGAGAGTGCCGAAATTATTATAGTTTAGCGTACAGCTTATAAATGCTATTATCAAATTGTACATTCAAGCCAATAGCAACAGGCCGGGGATGTTCCTATCTCCCCTCTTTAGATAAAAATGTACCTGTTATCTATGTCTAACCAGGGTTGTGTCCTTACCTTCCATCAGCTGTGTCCTCCTGCGTGCGCCCAGGACAAAGCCTGTGGCAACAAATCGCAGCGCTATGGCCAGCAGTAGGGCTACAATATAACCGCCGGTAATATCTCGAAGCTGGGCATAAACTATCGGCCCCAGGGTGATACCCAGGCCCACGGAAAAGGAATTCATGATGTTCATCAGCTTACCGATGTGCTTCCGGCCAAAAACATAAGGGACAATTATAAAGTGAACAGCCGGTTCTCCACCAAACAAAAAGTAAAGGATAAAACCGAGCACAAATACCATCGCCAGGTACTCATAGCCCAGATAAAAACCTCCAATCAGGAGGGCAGATGATACATAAACAAGCGGGATGGAATTCCAGGGCCCTCCGATTTTATCGGTTATAACTCCCCAGGAAAAAGCACCCAGCACATTGGCAAGTCCCGTGAGGGAAAGAAACAGAGGCACCACTGATACCGCTATATAGTCCCTGCCGTAGCCGCCCGCCAACAAGCCCTCTTCAACAATCATGGAAGCATTCTGGGCAAACCCCATGAAACCGAAAGCCGAGGTGATAAAGCAGATCATTAAAAACCAGAACCGTGTGTCTTTGACCGCTTCTCCCAGGGTGTAGTGCTTTTCGGAGTCGTTTTCTTCGGCCCGGAGCTTTGTCTCAGCAACATTTTCTTGAGGCTTCCAGTCGGGAGGCGGCACCTTCCAAAACAGGACCCCGATTGCGACAATCAAAACAAACCCTATCACTCCGGTAATGATAAAAACAGGAGCGGTAAAACCAAGGCTTGTTATCAGGGTCCCGATAACCGGGGCCATAACCACGCTTCCGGCTGCGTGACCCGAAACGGCTACTCCCATGGAAGTCCCGATTTTATCCGGGAACCACCTGGCCACGGTAGAAGGAAAAGTGCCGACGAAAAACCCCATTCCTAGGCCGACGGTAAAGCTACCGCCATACCAGATGTATCGCCCTATGGCCCAATACTCGTAATTGATCATTACAGAGAGGACTGAAAATCCTGCTAAAAAAAACACTGCTGCCAGGCCAAGAGGCGGCTTGGGGCCGTATTTATCAAAAAGGATGCCGGCCAGGGGTGGAGCGATGACCATAGTTCCCAGCCCGACAAAGGATGAAGCCAGGGCTATGGGAGCAACTGTTTCCAATCCAAACAGCTCGCGCACGTAGGGGAAAAACATGCTCCACAGAAAGATCAGTGAAACTCCGCAGGCTATAACAAACGAGCTGATCGGGTAGAACCACCTGTACCGTGCTCCAATTCCACTGTCCAACTTCAGCATTTTATTACTGTTCCTTTCTTCGGTTAAACTAATCAGCAACTACTTTTAAAGTAATAACCTTAATTCTTATCTGTCAGAAGTTGGCTGCAGAGGGTGACCCCGGCATCACCTTCGGTAACCCAGTAATCTGAGCCTACCATTTTTGCTATTTGCTGATCAACCTGGCTCCCACCGATAATAATATAAGGTTGTTTCGGCCAGCATACCGTTTCAGCCCTCAGCAAGCTGATGGTTTCTTGCAGGCTGTCGTAGGCGGAAGTAATTAAGGCGGAAAGACCGATGATGTCAGGCTTTAACCTTAAAGCCTCGGAAGAAAATCTTTCCGGGGGCACATTAACACCCAGGTCGTAGACGGTTACTCCCCGGCAGGTTAAAAGCATTTTGACAATATTTTTTCCGAGGTCGTGGATATCTTCCTGCACAGTGCCAAGCAGCATCGTTCCCGTAGCTCCTTCTAACTGGGGATTTTTCTCCAGGATGGGGGTAATAATCTCCATAATTTGCCTCATTATTTCCCCGGCCATGATCAAGCCGGCGATAAAATAACAGCCTTCGCTGTAGCGTTCCCCCACTATGCGCATTCCCTTCTGGCAGCCATCTACGATTACCAGGGGGTCTTCACCTTCTTTCAGGCAATCTCTTACAATCCGGAGAGCCTCCGTTTCCTGTAAATCAGCCACTTTGCTTATCAGTTCATCCTGCCTGGTTTTGGTCATTACAGGCTACCCCCTTTTTCCCTTATTCCGATTGTGGAACTAAATCGCAGCTTATCGCCGCGGCAAATAAACCAACCCCAGCTTACGGGGGTTTCCTTGTAATCATAAAAAATATGTTCCAGGTTAAAGGCGGCAGAACCGGTACCGTACTGCAGTAAAGCTGCCTCTTCTTCATTGATGACTGTGGCTTCTATGCTCAGATTGCCGTACTTAAATTCACTGCTCCCTTCACCTTTAAACAGACCTCGCAGGGAAGTTACTTCAAGCTCCGATTCCACTACAGCGCGCTGCGGGTCATAGATCATACATTCCCGGTGGTACAACAGGGGTTCTTCATCGTGTGATATCAACCGTCGGATGTAAATTATTCTTTCTCCTTCGTTTATTTTCAATTTCATGGCAGCTTTATTATTGGCAGAGATAATGCGGGCTTCCAACATACTGACATTTGTTTCTCCATTGTTGAATATTTCCTGTAGCTCCAGTAGATCGAAGGAGGCTGTCTCCAGCTTGATCGGCTTAACAAAAGTCCCCCTGCCCTGGGCCGTATCAACTATGCCCTGGTCGGACAGGATATTAATAGCCCGCCTTACTGTCATGGGGCTAACTTTGTACTGCATGCAAATTTTTGACTCAGAGGGCAGGCGATCTCCAGCCCTGAGTACACCGGAAGCTACCTGGCGCTTTAATATTGAAACAAGCTGGATATAGGCCGGTTCATAGGAATTGCGATCAATGCTCTCGTCGGCAGCCTCCGCTGGCAACTGGCTGTTTTCTTTAACCATATTATCTCCTTCTTGAGCAGAGCCATTATTATGGTCTCTAAAATATTTATATATAAAAGTAACACAAACCGGTCAAAAATAAAAGATAAATTGACAGCTTATATATATAACTATATAATATAAGCAGACTTTCTACAACAATTTTTTTTATTTTTGTTCACCCCCCAACCAGGAGGTGATTTTTGGCAGATTAATCCTAATTCCCCCAAAAAACCATTTAACAGGAGGTCGCCATGCAAGAACAACTTTACAATGCTATCGTGGAGATGAAAGAAGATGAAGCCCTGGCCCTGGCCAGGGAAGAGCTGGAAGGTGGCAGAGACCCGCTGGAACTGGTGGATTTGTTCCGCAAAGCAGTGGAAGAGGTGGGAGATCGCTATGAAAAGGGCGAATATTTCCTGCCTGAATTGATGATGACCGGTCAAATAATGGACCAGCTAGCTGAAATGACCAAAGATAAACTTAAAGACGAGTACGAAGACTCCGGTAAAACAAGAGGCAAAGTCCTGATCGGCACCGTCAAAGACGACATCCACGATATCGGCAAAAACATCGTCAGATTTATGCTTGATGCCAACGGTTTCGAAGTAAAAGACCTGGGCGTTGATATCGCCCCGGAAAAATTTATTGAAGAAGCAAAGCAATTCGAACCTCAGGTAGTCGGTTTAAGCGCCTTGCTTACCCTGGCTTTCGACCCGATGAAAGATACGGTTGAAGCTTTTGAGAAGGCCGGCCTGAGAAATAAGATTAAAATCATGGTTGGAGGGGCCCCGGTGGATGATAAGGTTTGCGAATACACCGGCGCCGATGCCTGGGGCAAGGATGCCGTGGAAGCAGTCTCTCTGGCCAAAAAATGGGTAGGAGGTGCTTAGAATATGCTGACAGAAAATTGGACCAGTCTGACTCCCGACGAAAAGTTAGAAATCAGGTTTGATAAATGGATGAACCCGGAAGGGGTTAAATTCCCCCCTGAAGCAGAAAAAGCTTTCAAAGAAAGAACCCGGATTATCAAAGATGCCGTTCAGCTGAAGAAGCCGTCCCGTATCCCTGTCTGTCCCATGATGGGTTTTTACCCCATTTTTTACGGCGGGGTGACCGCCGAGGATGCTATGTATGATTATGAAAAACTCGGGCAAGCCTTAAAAAAATATCACCAGGATTTCCAGCCCGACTGCCTGGCCAGTTCTTTTCTTTACGGGCCAGGAAAGATCTTTGAGTTGCTTGACTACAAACTTTATAAATGGCCCGGACACGGGACAAACATCAACACGCCTTATCAGTGTTGGGAAGACGAATACATGAAAGCGGATGAGTACGACCTGATGATCAACGACCCTTCCAATTACTGGATGAAAGTCTACCTGCCCCGCATTTTTGGTGCTCTGGAGCCCTGGAAAAACATGGCCCCCTTTACCGACCTGGTTGAGCTGCCCTTTGTGGGGGCTTCATTAATTCCGGTTGGCATCCCCGATGTTCAGGAAGCATTTAAAAAGTACTTAGAAGCAGGCCAGCTGGCTATGGAGTGGATCCAGGCAATCGGTGCCATTGACGGTGAAACCCTGTCTACCGTGGGCACTCCGCTGATCCTAGGCGGTTTCAGTAAAGCGCCGTTCGATACCCTCGGTGACACCATGCGCGGCACCCAGCCATTGATGCTCGATCTCTTCCGCCGACCCGAAAAAGTAAAAGAAGCAATGGAAACCTTGATTCCGCTCCATATTGAAATGGGTGTCCGAACTGCGACAGCTAACAATTGCCCCTTTGTATTTATGCCCCTTCACAAGGGTGCAGACGGTTTCATGTCAAATAAGCAGTATGCCGAATTCTACTGGCCACAGCTTAAAGCGGTAATCCTGGGATTAATTGACGAAGGGCTGGTTCCACTGGTTTTTGCTGAAGGCGGTTATAACCAGCGCCTCGAATTCTTGGCTGATCCCGACATCCCCGAAGGTAAAACCCTGTGGTTCTTTGATACCACCGATATGGAAAAAGTTAAAGAAACCCTCCACGGCAAATCCTGTTTTGCCGGCAATGTTCCAGTATCTCTCTTTAAAGCAGGTACCCCGGAACAGATCGACGATTATGTTAAAAACCTGATTGAAAAAGTGGGGCAGGATGGTGGCTTTATCCTTAGCAACGGAGCCGTTCTTGACGATGCCCATGCAGAAAACCTCAAAGCCATGTTCGAAGCAGGGAAAAAGTACAGCCCTTAAACCTAAAACTTTACTAATCCCGCTTTAAACTGTAGGCGGCGCTGCCCGGGCTTTCTGGCGCAGTGCCGCTTATTTTATAACCACTGAACTGCTGTTATAATATTATAAATGGAAACAGGAGGAGATTAAACTGCGAGCATCTATTCTAGCCTGCAAAACATTGGAAAATGAAATTAACAAAGCTGTCGACGCTTTAGGGATCGACTACCCTGTTTACTGGATCGACTCAGGCCTTCATAATTACCCGGATAAGCTGAAAGAAAAGCTGCAGCAAAGCATTGATCAAATCAAGGGCAGCGATTATATCATCATACTGTTTGGGTTGTGCGGAAATGCCCTGCTTGGCATAGGCTCAAAAACCTCCACCCTGGTAATCCCGAAAACAGATGATTGCATTTCCATGTTCCTGGGCGGAAATAAACAAAGAAGAAAACTGGAAATTGACTATAAAGCTTACTATCTGACCCGGGGCTGGTTAACTAACGAAAACAACATCTGGGATGAATATCAGCACAGCATTGAAAAGTACGGCCGGGAGAAAACCCGCTCGCTCTTTCAGATCATGCTTAAACATTATACCCACCTGGTTGTTATCGACACCGGAGCTTATAATACCGGGAGCTTTTTAAAAGAAACTAAAAAAATCGCAGATGAGCTGAACTTGGTCCAAAAGGTTATTCCGGGTGATCTGGGTCTTCTCTACCGTGCTCTGGAGGGAAAATGGGATCATGATTTTGCTCTGATCGAACCCGGCCAGGTTATCTCCATGCAGAACATGGGAATATGTGAAGGCGCCGATGCTTCATTTAAATAATTTTCGTTACAGCTCAGCCTTGCTGCGTTTCGGACCGGTGCCGGCTCACCTGAGGCTAATGGCAGCGAATCAGCTGCAGGCTTTCGCTTTGGTTGCCCTCGGCATTCGCCATCCATGGCTCAGGCCTCAGGCGGCCTGCTTCCATGCAGGCCGACCGGCTACAACCTTTGCTTCGTCGGCCATTGCAACCGTTCTATCGCAATGGCACTTGTCCGAAACGCAGCAAGACTGAGTAAACACTAATTTTCAATGTGTCTTCAAATTATGTGCTGTTGCAATATACCGACCCTTGGAATGGGCTTTTTGCTATTTTATTTCTGCCTGAGCTCATCTTTGCCGGCTTTACCGGTCATGTGCTCGATTTCAATTTCAACGATACCGGTTCTGTGGAGCTCATTTTCGATTTTTTCTTGCCCCTCCCTGATGTGGTTGGGGGTATACTTTTCAATTAACCACTGCAGGGCATTTCTTTTTTCGTTATCATCGGTTACTATCCTTGCTTTGCCGAAAGCAATTACACTGCGGTAGAGGGTGGTAAAAAGCTCTTCGGCAATCTCGTCTTTGTCGATAACCGTAAAAGAAACCCGGTTGTTTTTTCTGACCCCGTCTATTTTTTGCCCTTCTTCTGCGCAGTGGAAATAGATCTTGCTGTTTCTATAAGCATAATTCAGGGGCACGGTGTATGGATAGTCGTTACTTCCGCAGATACCTATCACCCCGGTTTTTCCTCTACTCAAAATAGCCTCGGTCTCTTCTTTCGAGAGCAACTGCTTCTTTCTTTTCATTTCCCGGAACATCATTTGTCTCTCCTCTCGCCAGTCTAAAGATTAAACCTGCTCTTTAATCATATCATTTAAAATCAATGGTTATTCAAAGATGCGAGAAGTACTGGTGAAATTAAGTACTGTTAGAGTTCTTGTTTCAAATTCAAGATCACCGGCACAAACTAAATATCCTTTAGATCGAGATTCGCGAATATTGTTTGCCTGGCGGGAATCTCTTGCAAATTTCAAGTTTAACTTTAAATTTACAAATTCTGAGGCAAGTCCCGAAATTTATTATGTGTCTTTCCTAAGAATCTGCAGATATTCTTCGTAAGCAAAAACCCGGTTTCGTTTAACATTTTCTGTCTGCTTTAAAATATCTAAGTCAACAAGAATGTCGACAGCATTAGCTGTTGCATTATAAGATATTCCGAGTTCTTCGCTGGTTTTCTTAATTTCAATAATTGGGCTTTTCTCCAGGTAATTGAATACCTTCATAACTGTCTTGGCTGCTTTTCCCGTTTTCTTGACGGCATCTGCATTTCTATCATG
>PWEL01000017.1 GCA_003553945.1 Mollicutes bacterium
CCCTATGTTCACAGGCGTCCCCCTCACAAAAAAAGGTGAAGCGCGAGGCTTCACCTTTTACCTTAGCAGATGCTATTCAATGTCTTCATGGAATTCAAGCATCTCGAGGGAATCGAGATAATCATGCACCTCATCAAGCGGGACGGACATGTTGGTGTCGCTGTTCTTCGCGCTCCAGGTGTTGATGCCGATGAGATTGCCATCGGCATCGGCGAGCGCGCCGCCGCTGCTTCCGGGATAGATGAGCGCGCAGTGGGCGATGACATCGAAGTCGACATCGTTGATGGCCACCATGCGGTCGAACTCCCCGAAGGTCACGATGCTGTCGACGGCCGAAGGGCTGCCGACGGCGAGGACGAATTCCCCGCGCCTGAGGGAGTCGCCCTTCCGCTCGAAGATATCGAGGGTCTCATAGGAGGCATCGTCCTCGAAAGCGAGCACCGCGAGGTCCCTCGTCACGTCCTTGTCGATGAGCTTCGCCTCGATTGGGTCCTCGGTGTCGAAGGGATGCACGGCGTATTCACTGTAGGGCCTATCCCCGGGGTCGACGACGTGATGGTTCGTGAGCACGTAGTGCGTGCCCTCCTCGCTCGCGAAGATCACGCCGCTCCCCTGCGCCTCGAAACTCGGCGTGGGCAGGATGATTGTATGGGAGAACTCCGCCTTGACGGTCACGTTGGACATCCGGAGCTCATCCCGCGCGGACATGACGCTTGTCTGGAATTCATCATTCCGGGTGAACTCTTCAAGGTCCAATACCTCGCAGCCCTGAATCAGGACTACGAAGAATGCAAGCAGCACGAAAAGTCTTTTCATAGGCGTCACCTCTTTTTCATAATATTATACCATATATCCCTGCCGTCTAGACACCTGGACCTGCATATCATATTTCCATGTTTGCAAGACCCCGCCGCCTGTGCTACTATGACGGCACCATCCTAGAAGGAGGCCAGTGCATGAAAAAAGGTTTAATCGTCCTGTCGCTCACCGCCATTATGCTCGGCGGCTGCGGCATATTCAACGGCATTGCGATCGATGACGCCATCGAAACAATCGATCTGGACGAGCCCATCGAAAGCGCCCCGGAACTCCCGGAATCAATCGACAACGTCGATATCGAATGGACTTCAAGCGATAAAAGCGTCCTCCACCCCGAGGGCTTCTACAATCCCCCGACGCATCGCAGGGACGCCGTGACAGTGACGCTCGAGGCCACGTTCACCCACGCCTTCAGCGAACGCGAAAAGACATATGAAGTCACCGTGCTCCCCGCTCAGGAACCGCTTCTCGGCGATAAGGAGACCATTCCTTTTGAAGATGTCGCCGATGAATTCGACCTCGAGGACACCTCGATCGACATCCGTAGGCCTGAAGACGGCGAGAAACCTTATGTGGAGTTCCATGAGACGCTCGACCTTCTAGAAGGCGCCATACGCACCGATGATATAACAATCAACGACGATGAAGAAAGCATCACACTCACCTACGGCGTCGAAGACCCCGAGGAAGGTGACGAAGAATCCTATGACATCACCTTCGACTTCGCCGCCAATGACATCCACCTCAGCCGCTTCGACCTTTTAGACGCAATCGCGGAGGAGACCGAGACCGACTTCGGCGAAGGCCTCTCCGTCACGGATTACAAGGAGACGCTCGACGAGGGCGTCAGGATCGACCTCGACGACTACCGCTTCCATCTCATAGAAGACGAGGGCCACTACCTTCCCTTAAGCATCGCCAATCTCTTCCTGAGCGGCGGCATGTTCGACCTCTACTATCAGGGCGACACCATCTACGGCGTCGACACCTATCAGATCTCGGGCGGCGAGATCCCCGGAATGACTCCCTCACCCTATGAAGGCGACGCACTCCCGGAAAGCATCGCCCGCGACACCATCAACCACCTCGCCCTCACCTTCGATTATTTCTACGGCTTGAAGGCGGACCTTGGTATCGAGGACTACTACACCTATCTGGAAGACTTCATCCCGGAACTCTTGAGCAGCGAAACTCACGATGAAGCGCTGCATGAGTTCACGCTCTCCAAGGACGACCCGCACACCTCCTACATCTCGAGCAGTCATTACACCGATTTCACCCCGCCGCAGCTCACGCTCGACGATCTGGGCGAGAGGACCCGCGCCTTCAACGAGGCGATGATCGCTTTGGATAACCACTGCCGGGCGATGCCGGACTCGGAGATTCAAGGAAGCACGGGCTTCATCCGCCTGAGCAGCTTCGACGAGGACACGCCGGATCTTGTCGAGGACGCTCTCGAGACCTTCACTGAAGAAGACGTCACCGACGTCGTCATCGACCTCACCTGCAACACCGGCGGCGTCATGGGCAGCGCCTTCCGGATTATGGGCTATATGAGCGACGAGCCGATCAGATTCCATAATGCGCACGTGGACGGACACCTCAAATCCACCACGACCTACACCTCCGAAGCAGAGGCCTACGACTTCGACTTCTTCATCGCCACCTCGCAGGTCACCTACAGCGCCGCGAACTATCTCGCCGCGAGCGCGCAGGAAGAAGGCATCGCGACCATCGTCGGCGCGCCCACGCAGGGCGGCGCCGCAAGCATCACCTCCAACATCACCCCGAGCGGCGCCATCCTCCTCATGAGCAGCCGCTCCCTCATGAGTGATTCGGATTATCAGTCCCTCGAGATGGGCATCGCCCCCGACATCAGCGTCCCTCAGAATGACCTTAAGGACCCGGATGCACTGATCGAAGCGATCGAACACTCAGAATAGCTTTACAGGCGACGCCTCAGAGGCGCCGCCTTTTTTATAAAGCATATAGGATGAGGTTGTGAAAACAGGGTGCTATAATATGAATGACATGGTTGGAGCGGAGATTTCATGAAGCACCACGCCCCGCGCCGTTCCGCATTACCGCTGCACCCTGAACGCCCCTTCCATAACCTGTATTACAAACGTTTCCATTTTAATATGCATTGCAAAAAACGTTTTCAAGGCCTTAACAGTGAATTTGTATTACAAATCTATTGAAGTTTTTCGTGATTGATGCTACTATGAAAGTGAAAATATAAAAAGGAGGTTTCATAATGGCAAGATTGAAAGACAAGGTCACTTTGATCACAGGCGGTGCCTACGGCATCGGACGTGCGACAGGCAAACTGTTCTTAGAAGAAGGCGCCAAAGCGGTTGTCCTCGTAGACATCTCCGAAGAAGGGCTTGACGAGGCGAAACAGGAACTCTCACCGCTCGGCGAGGTCATCACAATCCAGGCGGACGTCTCCGACAAGGACGACGTCGAGAACTTCGTCAACACCACGAAAGAGAAATACGGACGCATCGATGTCTTCTTCCCCAACGCCGGCATCGAGGGAGACGTCGCCCCCATCCCCCAGCAGACGCTCGACAACTATGAAAAGGTCATGAACGTCAACGTCCGCGGCACCTTCCTCGGACTGCAGTACGTGCTCCCGATCATGATGGAACAAAAAGAAGGAAGCATCATCAACATGTCGTCCGTCGCCGGACTCGGCGGAAGCCCCGGCGTCGCACCCTACGTCACCTCCAAGCACGCGGTCACCGGCCTCACGAAATCCGCAGCGCTTGAAGCGGCGGGCTACAACGTCCGCGTCAACTCCGTACATCCCTCGCCCGTCGAGACACGCATGATGAGAAGCCTCGAAGCGGGCTTCAACCCCGACGACGCTGACGCTGCGAAAGAACAGCTCACCGCCGGCATCCCCCTCGGACGCTACGGCGAAAGCGAAGAGATCGCACAGCTCGTCCTCTTCCTCGCTTCGGACGAAAGCCAGTTCATCACTGGCGTTCAGTACCGCATCGACGGCGGCATGGGCGCTTCATAGAACCCCTTTTCTAACAACTTTTTACGCAATAGAATTTCTTCATGCAAAACGCCCTTCCGGATGAAACCGGGAGGGCGTTTTTAAGTGCGCAAGTGTCTATTCCTCACCGTACATGTGGACGTAGGTGTCATAGTGGTCGTCCGTGTAATAGATCAGGCCATCATCCGAGAAGACAAGCCGTTCGATGCCCCGCAGGCGCCCGCCGTCGAAATTGATATCCGCGGTCCGCCACACACGGCCCTCTTCTTCAGGGAGTATCCCCTCTCTGTTCTGGAAGGACTTATAGCCGAGGCTCTTGAGCGGATTACCGGTCCTGTCCCTGAGCTCCGATTCATCCCAGCCCTTCTCGTCGAAATCATCATACGCCATGTAGTTCCCGGGCAGTTCGCCGTAGGTATGGAGATACAGGGCGACGCGCTCGGGGTCGATATACTCTCCGTCCTCCTCGATCTCGATGCCGTCCTCGTCGAAACAGGCTTCAAAAAGGACATCCTCCTGGACGGTGTAGGTGAACGACTGTTTCTCGGTGTGGATGTTTCCGTCCTCGTCCTTCCAGTAGAGGAAGTCCGCCTCGACGTCCCCGGCCTCGATGGTGACTGTCTCGCCCGCTTCTACGAGCCTTGAAGGGAAGACATCGAGGTCGGCGAAATAATAGTCCGTTCTGACATCGACCATCCGGAGCGCCTCCGCTGAAGCGTTCGACCAGGTGATATCGGTGAAGATGACCTGATTGCTTGGCTCGGGGGCGATTTGCAGCGTGAAGGTCTCCTCAATGTCGACATCATCAAGGGTGAAGGTCGCTGTCTCGCCTTTGACGGCCTCCGAGGCGGCGAACCGCTCGCCGTCCGCATACAGTGCGATGCCGGCTGCACCGGAGAACGCATTGGCGTATTCAATGCTGAAAGAATCCATGCCGCCCTCGATCTCGGCTTCAAGATAATCCCCGGCCCCGCCGAGAATCATCGCATCCCTGCCGTCGAGATCCTGATCGGCGCGAGCCCCCTCATAGTACCATTCAATACCGGTGGTGCCGATGAAACTTCCGCTCCCGTAGCTGCTTCCGGTAAGGCCGAGGCCCTCGAAATCCTCTTTGAAAGTCGTTTCAACCACTTCATATAAAGCGGTCACTTCCGTGTCCGACTGGATGTCCTCATAATTGCCGTCCCAGCCCGTGAAAAGATATCCTTCGCGCGCCGGCGCCTCGGGCGCCTCAGCGGCACGGCCGCTGAGGACTGTCTCTTCGCTGATAACGTCACCCTCATCGGTTGTAAACGTCACCGTATATGCTTCAAGCAGTTCAATCTCAAAACGAGTGCTCGCACCTTCGTAGTTCACAACGAGTTCATGCGCCCCCTCGCGGAACGGTACGTTGTCTTCAAGCATCGTGGTGTTGAGCGCGATGCGCTCCTCCTCGCCGGCTTCCCTATAGATGAGGTCGATGTCATGGATGACGAACTCATCGATGGCGAAGCCTCCGGCAATGCTTTCCTCATCGACTTCAAGCGTCGCTTCCTCTTCACACGCCGCAAGAAAGAAAACGAGTGCTAGAAGGGGAATCAAATACATGATGCGTCGTACATTGTTCATAACCATACTCCTTATTCTTCGAAACATATAACACTCAAGTGTAAAAGAAAGCATCCGCAAACGCAATAGTTTTCTAGTAACGACCGAGCGTCCGCTCGATGAGGTCGAAGAACCCTTCCGCGTCGATATCCATGGCCACATGGGTGTTACGTGGCTTTGCGAGGTAGTCGAACATGTCGCAGTTCGTGCGCCCGTAGCTCTCTCCATGTGAGAGGTCGATCGAGCAGTGCACGTGCCGCATGGTGAAGAGGTCCTCATCGATGAGATAGGCGATGGTCACAGGGTCGTGCAAAGGCCCGCCCGGCAAAGAAAAGATCTCGCGCTGCGTGACATTGAACGCCCGCATCAGATCGGCGAAGAGCCGCGAGGCCTTATTGTCGATTCTCTCCATGCGCTTGATGATTTCCTCGCGCACGAGCACCTGTCGCGTGACATCGAGCCCCATCATATAGAGCGGGATTCCCGAAGTGAAGACAATGTGCGCCGCCTCCGGGTCGACACGGATATTGAACTCGGCGGCTGGCGAGACATTGCCGTAGCCGTAGGCGCCGCCCATCAGGACTATGCGTTCGATGCGGGAAGCGATCTCGGGCCGAAGTCGCAGAGCGAGCGCTATATTCGTCATCGGGCCGCTCGTCACGATGGTCACCGGCTCTTCCTCACCGAGGAGGGTCTGGGTGATGAATTCGACGGCGCTTCTCTCATCGAATGTCCATTTAAGCGGCGGGAAGTCGAAACCGTCGAGACCGCTCTCTCCATGGATGTCATCCGCAATCTGAAGCTCCCTCACAAGTGGGCGAGGCGCGCCAAGGCAGACGGGGACGTCGATGTCCAGGTACTGAACGACATTGAGAGCGTTCCGCCCTGTCTTCTCCAAGATCTGATTCCCCGCAGAGATCGTCAGCCCCAGTAGTTCGATCGAGGGGGCGCCGGCAACGAGCATGATCGCCACCGCATCATCATGACCCGGGTCGCAGTCGAGAATCACCTTTTTCTTCATCATGCATCCCTCTCTTTCTTGAAAGCTTCCACGTCGCTTCTGGAAGGGAGCGCTTCCTGCGCCCCTTTTCTTTTCGTAGCGAGCGCGGCCGCCGCGCTCGCATGATCCAATGCGGTTTCAATTCTTTCATCCTGCGCAAGTTCCGCCGCGAGTGCGCCGATATAGGCATCACCCGCAGCCGTCGTGTCCACTGTCTCCACAACATACGCTTCCGTGACAATCTGCCTTTCGGCGTCCCTATAAACGCTCCCCTTCTCACCGAGCGTGATGAGGAGGCGCTGTACACCTTTTTGGGAAAATACCTCCCAGGCGCGTTCCCATGCGCCATCCTCCTCTACCTCAACCCCCGAGAGCATTTCCGCCTCGCCTTCATTCACCACAAGCAGGTCCGTCGAGGCATAAAGAGCGTCCGAAAGCGGCGCCGCCGGCGCCGCATTGAGCACTGTGAAGAGGTCCTTCCCCTTGGCTTGCGCGAAGGCGCGGGCGATGGCGTCCAGGGGGATCTCGAGCTGCGCAAGCAGGATGTCCCCTTCACGGGCATCTTCTATCGCGCGCTCAATCGTCGCCTCCGAGGGATGCGCGTTCGCCCCGGCATCGATGACGATGCGGTTGTCGCCGCCTTCTAAGAGGATGGCGGCGTTGCCGGCCGTTTTGCCTTTCACTCTTGTGAGATGGGTGGTGCCGACGCCATGGCGTTTTAAAGACGCCTCGAGCTGATCTGAGAAAGCATCGTCCCCTATGCTTCCCAGCATGAAGCTCCTTGCGCCCTGCCTTGCGGCGGCGACCGCCTGGTTCGCCCCCTTGCCGCCGGGAGAAGTGTCGAATCCCTCGCTCTTCAGGGTCTCGCCCTTCTTCGGCATGCGGGGGATGTGGAACACAAGGTCCATGTTGATGCTGCCGAGGACATAGATATCTCGCATGGAGATCCTCCTTTTATTAACTATTCAATTAATGTATTTCATTATAATAGTACAACTTATTCTACCACACTACCACGCACACGTGATAAGAAAGCATTGGTTCACAAAAAAAGCGGAAGCCTTGCAGGTTTCCGCTCATCCAGACATCTGACGATATGAACACTATCCTTAGGGTCCCCAAGAGTCACTAGGGCATAAGCCGGCACATCTAGCCGAACAGATTGTCCCACCAGTCTCCAATCCAATCAAAAAAGTCGTCGAGAAAATCTGTGATGTCGTCCCAGCCTGAATCATCGCTCTCATCATCGAGCGTGCCATCCTCATCGATCAACGTATGCAGGCTGCGTTCATGTTCCTCTAGAAGTTCGTCGATGAGCGAATCCTCTTCAGGAATCACGGAGACATGACCATCACGGTCATCATGAGACGTCGGATTGCCGACATGGACCAATGTGTCTGCTTCGTGCACCATGAGCCACCTATCATTCTGTCGCCAGGCCAGAAGGGCGTTATCATGCCCGTCGAGATAGCCATCCACATCATCCTCGCGGATGTGCCAGTCTTCAGGGGCTTCATCATCAAGTTCCTCATCCTCTTCAAACGTGCCCCAGTCGACATCGCAGGCATTGTCCGACTCGCTCTTGCAATAGAGAGCGAGCTGATCCTCGACAATCTTCGATTCACCGATCAAGGCGTCCCGCTCCGAATTCTCCTGTATGTTCCCGTAGGTCGGCACCGCGATGGTCGCGATGACACCGAGGATGAGAAGCACAACGAGCAGTTCCGCCGCAGTGATCCCGCGGGCATTCAAACGCATGACATCACTCCTGCAATGGGTTTTTCGCATCATAAGCACAATCTAGCATCAAACAAAAAGGAAATCAACTTTTCCTCTCTTGCATCATTTACAACTCCACAACATGTTCACAGAGTTCTAAGCATCTTCCTCTCTCAATAGATTAAGAAAGATATCCACCAGCTCCGGGTCGAATTGAGCGCCCTTCTCCCGGGTGAATTCATCGACGATCGCTTCATGGGACTTAGCCCCGTTATAGGGCCTGCCCGAACGCATCACTTCATAGGCATCGACAATGGCGATGATGCGGGCGTTCAAGGGAATCTCTTCGCCTTCAAGCCCCTGGGGGTAGCCACGGCCGTCGAAACGCTCGTGATGCGAGAGGATGTCCAAAGCGACGCCGACGTTCTTCTGCGTCGTCATGGCGATGCGATACCCCGTCTCGGGATGCTCTTTCATCCTCTGCCACTCTTCATCTGTCAAAGGAGAGGCTTTCACAAGCGTCTCTTCATCGATACTCGACTTGCCGACATCATGCCATTTGATCGCTGTATGGAGACGGTTCTTTTCACGCTCGCTCATATCAAGCCTTACGGCCATTCTCTCCGCATATCGCCACATGGTATTGATATGTGCATCGCTTTCATAACTCTTCGCCTTGAGCGACTCGAACAATGCATCGACATGCGCATGTTTGATGCGCGGTGCATTGGAGAACTTTTCATGATACATCGCGTCCTCCGCGTCCTGGATGGCGCCTTCGATGGAGGCGGCGGCCGTGCCTCTCACCCCCGTCCCTACCGAGGCCGAGATAGGGAAGGCTTCAACCATCGTCTCCTCGCTGCGCTGCTTGATTTTCTCCGCCAATGCGATGGTCTTCCGTTCATCCCCCGCTTCAAGCAAAATGATGAATTCATCGCCGCCGAGCCTGCCGATGAGGGCGCTACCTCCGGCGACGTCTTTCAGGATGGCGGCGAAGGAATTGAGCATCCTGTCCCCGGTGTCGTGCCCGAAGACATCATTGGTGAGCTTGAGCCCGTCGAGGTCGGCCATGATGACGCTCAAAGGTGCGGTGCCTCTCTCTTCATACCTTTGGATGGCCTCTTCAAGGTAGGCGCGATTATAAAGCCCGGTCAACGCATCATGATAGCTCAGATAACGAATCCGCTTGGCGGCCTTCTGTCTGAGAATCATGATGGCGACCTGATTCGCATAGATCTGCACGATCTCCGGATTCTTGAGGGGTTGACCCTTAGGCATGAACAACATGAAATCCCCGATAATCTCTTTGCCCTTTGTAATCTGTAGCACATAGCTTTCCCCGAGGTTGATCAGCCGCTCGATGATAGCCGCCTGACGCCGGGAAATCGACCCGGAGGCAGCTTCATAGAGGGAATCGAACCGCAGAAGGCTGTTTTTCTTGATAGTCTCCACCCGCTCCTCGATGACATCCCACTCCTTGCCGATGAGATTGAACCCTAAAGTCTTCATCGCACGACGGATGGTTTCGCCTGGTCCGGAGATCGCCCGGGTGATAGTTTTGGTGCCGCCGCGTTCATACGTGTTGAGCGCAGCGAACTTCGCGCCCGAGAGTCTCACAAGCTGATCGGTGAAAGCCTGATAATCGAGTGATTCGGGGGGCAGCTGCATGTATTCCTGCAAGGAGGCGAGCAGGGTGCTCATGCCGAGCTTCTCCTCTTCTGAGGCGGTGACGTCGTGTAAAAGCACAGCGCATTGCTTCCCATCACCGTGAGCGACGACTTCGAAAACGGATTTAGAAGAGAGAGAGTGGTGCTTGAAACGATTGCCATCTTCAGCATTGAACGCCTTTTTCAGGATGGTCATCCAGTCCTCTTTCAATGTTTTGGCATGATCGAACATGACGCTCACGCGCTCGCCTTTCGAAAGCGAAAGGGCGACGCCGTTCATCCTGGCGAATGCGGCGTTCGCATCCAGACAGACGAAGTCGCTATGGTCCTCATTCGCTTCAAAGACCGCGAATGGTTCCAAGAGGTTCTCAAACACCCAGTGACGCTCGTCCCTATGCACAGCCAAAGCACCACCTCCTTATAGACCAATTATCGCACAGCCAGGGTAAAACATCAACAATCATCCCTCGAAAGCCCCTATAGCGCTGCACAAAAAAACGCCGGCTGACGCCCGGCGCAAAGTGTCACAACCAGTCGCTCACTGATGGCCCTTGGGCTATGTGACGAAAAATGCACTTAAGTTCAGAGAATGACCTCCAGCTCGACACCGTCCGGCATATCAAAATTATCATTGGAGCCGAAGAATCTGATGTCTCCCTCTTCAAGCCTTATAATAAGCAGAAACTGGCCGCGGTCGCGGATGATGTCATCCTCTTCAAGCCCCTCCATGGCACCTTCATTGAAAACGCCCTCGGTGATGATCTCGATGCCGTTCACTCTAATAGTGGCCTCCTCCAGCTCCTCGCGGGTGAAGGGATGGGCTTCATCGTTCTCATCGAAGACAAAGCGCTCGCCGACTTCCCATGCCCCGATCGAGACGGATACATTGCGCTCCAGCTGTAGCGCATCGAAATACGCATAAGCGGATGGCGCCATCAGGAACGCCAAGAGGACCGAGATGAAGACAAGACGTTTGAAGAGATCCCTAACGCTGAACATGCGCATCCCTCCTCGAAAGCTTTTTCGAAGGCGTCTTCAGAATCTTCACAATCGCTATGATGCCGATGACGTTCATGATGAAGACCACACGGCCTATCGCCGATGAAAAGAAATTGAACATCACGCCGAGACGAGGAATCTGCATGCGGTGCACACCGATGATATCTTCCGCAGCAATCTCCCAATCATCCCTGCCGCCCGCTTCTGAGCGGGTGAAGTAGACGGTCTCGCCGTCTACTTCCTCCGAAGCGTCCAGATAATGAACCACCCGGACCTCCTCGCCCTCCACAGAGGTCTCAAAAGCGATGATGTCGCCTTCAGCGAAATCAGCGCGCGTGTCTATAATGACGATATCATTGACGTCGATGGAAGGCTCCATGGAGCCAGAGACGATGACATAATGCTGATAACGACCAAACAAGGGGACCGACTCGCTCACCAGAGCGACCCCCATGTAGATGATGAATAGCGCCCCTATGAGCGAGGCGATGCGTTTCATCCCTTGTCTGGTCATGCTAGCACCTCATTGGTCAGTCCTGTTGTTGGGCTTCGAAAGTCACGTCGAATGTGATGTCCTTGTTGGCGACGGCGTCATATTGTGTTTCATCAACGGGTTCATCAAGCGTCACAGTGATTGTGACTTCGACAGGGTCGTTCTGGATGATGCCTGGATTGGAGATGCTTGTTCCGACCAACCCGGCATTGGTGTCGTCACCGTCGATCTCGACATTGTCGATAGTGACAAGCAAATCGAGTTCTTCGACGAGGTCGGTGCGGTCAAGAATCACGGTGAAGTCGATTTCCGCTTCTGTGATGTCATCATCTTTCATGACAACGCCTTCGGGAACGAGGACACCATCGGTCTGCTCGTCAAGGTCCACGCTGATGGTGACACCTTCCCCGATACCCACTTCGACGGTTTCTGCGGTCTCCAGGCTGTCCCACCATGCAAAAGCAAGCGTGGAGCCTCCGAACAAGAATAGTGCGATGGTGATGATGCTGAGTTTTTTGATCATTTTGTTTCCTCCTTTTTTTGCAAATGAAATAGCCAGTCGCCTTCATGGCAACTGGCTGTCTCGGAAAGACCCTATAGTTTTCCGTCACCGGATCGCTCCGGGTTGGGCTTTGTCATGAAAAAAGCCAACTACTCCAAGGCAGCTGGCTGTCTCAGTGAGACCCTTTAGCTTTCCGACCCTGGATCGCTCCAGGTTTGGCTTGTTTCATGGGCTTTTCATTCGCTATTTATATGTTAAACAAATAATATACTAAGGATTCATGAAAGTCAAGAAATATGTTTTGAAATGTTGAAATTTTTTCGAGGGTTTTGTAAAAGCGCAAAACAAAGGCCATGAAGGCGCACTTCATGGCCGGCTATTGATATTGGGATCACTCCAAATCGAGCGTGAAATCATAATTCAGGGATTCAGCCCTGTTGATAGCCTGGATGGCCGCTTCATTCCTGGGCGGATCGAGTGTGAGACTGGTGGTGATGCGGTAGTGATTGTCCGCGGGCAACGCTTCGATCTCGTGCGTGAGATCGATGTAATCATCGCTTCCCTGCATCGCACCCTCCGAACACTCAAGGTGAAGCGACTCGAAACGCGGCGTGAAGCTGGTTTCATTTTCAAGGATGACTTCGTGCACATGTACAAGCGTTGTGATGGTTCCTTCGCGGGCGAGGGCGCCTTCAGGAACCCATTGTCCTTCATCATGCAATGTGTAATGTTCACTGACAGTATACGGCGTCGCCTTCGCTGGGTTCGACGGGGAGTCCTCCCAGATGGCGAACGCTTCTACACTCGTGAATGAGAGAAATAAAAAAACTATTGCCGCCGCGATTTTCATCCGCATGCTCAACACTCCCAATAAGTCAGGTAACCGGCTGTCTCGATGAGACCCTTGGCTTTCCGCCCCTGAATCGCTCCAGGTTTGGCTTTATCAAACTTATCGCCGTGTCCGGCAATAGTCTGATTGTGAATACATTCATATATTAGCACATGTCATGCGGTTTGTATAGTATTGGGGGGACGGGGTCTCCCCCTGGCCTAAGTGGTCCTTGCTTAGAATCAGGACTTCTTCGACTTCTGTCTGTTGGCGTCCTGGATGGTCTTCATCTCCTTGGCGAATGTCTTGCTGTCATTCTTCCTCACCAGGACAAAACGCGTCTTGCGACGATGGTCGTGCGCATCCTTGAACCGCAGGATGACCTTGATGTATCCGAAGAAACTATAAAAGACGATCGATGTCTTGAGATCCCGCAAGTCCTTTGCGGCGAATGTCTCATTCTTTCGCTCGTCGGGATATTTCAGCATGAACTTGTTGTCATCAATGACGAACGTAAGCTTATGATAGATCCGGTATTCGCGGTAATAGTAATAGACACCGCCGGTGACACCCGCGAGAATCAGGACGACATAGTTCACGATGACATCATATTCGAACCCCTGAAAGAAATACCAATGATCGGGGCGCCCTTCGAAACGGTTGAACGCCGTGAAGGCGAGCACAATAAAAAGAATCGCGAGGAGCGACCCTCCGATAAACACTATGCCGAGTTGATAAGGTTTCAACGTTCCGCTTTTGTACTTGAACTGTGCCATATGATCCGTCCTTTCCTCATCAATATGTGCAATTACGCTTCTCTACCGACGAATTTCACTCAAATATACAGACCCATTATACGTCTTTCATAGAAGGTTTGTCAAAATGGCGTGTCCCCTCCATACAATAGGCGCAAAAGATTGACACCCACGAATACAATTGGTTATAATGAGGTTGGGATTAAGTTTGAGCACCAAACAAAACGGGGGTGGAAAATGGCGGAGACAATCGACAAAGACCACATGCAGATCATCGACAGCGCAAGTGATTACGGGGAGGCGATCCGCACCGCGGCCAAACCACTTGAGAGGGACGGCTACATCACAGACACCTACATCGACGAGATGATTGAAGCACTTGAGGAACACGGTCCCTACATAGTGCTCGCGGAAGAGTTCGCCCTGCCTCATGCGCGCCCGAGCGAAGCGGTGAAGGAAACAGCCTTGTCCTTGTTGACAGTCAAGAACGGCGTCGATGTCAAAGGACATTTCGTACGACTCTTCATCGTGCTCGCAGCCAAGGACAGCACCTCACACAACCGCTTGCTGCAAGGGCTCGCCGAGTTCCTCATGGAACCAAAGAACATCCAGGACGTCATCGCTTGCAACACGACGGACGAGATTGATCACATCCTTGAAGAAAGGTGGAACACAACATGAAGTTTCTAGCGGTTTGCGGTTTCGGAGTCGGTTCCTCAATGATTCTCAAGATGACCATCCAGAAAGCTCTCAGAGAGCTTGATGTGGATGCTGATGTGGTGCACACAACCATTTCAGAAGCTGCTTCTGAACAGGCGGATGCCATCTTCACGTCGAAAGAGTTCGTCGACGACTTGGAAAAACGCACAAAAGCGAAATTGTACCCGGTAAAAACGTACTCCAACCTTGAGGAAGTTAAGAAACAGGTTCAACAAGCACTTGAAGACCACGAAGAATAAATATTTAAAAAAGGAGTAATGAATTCATGGATGCTTTCATGACGTTTGTAGAAGGCCTTCTTGATTTCTTTGACGCGTTCCCGCCGTTACTGCTCGGTCTGGTTGCGGCCATCGGTCTCATCGCACAGAAGAAACGCGTCGATGAAATCATCCGGGGCGGCTTCATGGCTGCACTCGGTGTGTTCATCATCATCTTCAGTGTCGATATTCTCGTCGGATCCATCGCTCCCATCAACGACCTCTACGCCACTATCGACCCGGACCCGGACCTTGATGAGCCGATGGGAGAAGCGGCGTATCTGGGCGAGTACGGAGCCCAGATCGGACTCGCGATGCTGCTCGGTTTCGTGCTTCACATCCTCATCGCCGCATTCACTAAGGTCAAGACCATCTTCCTCACCGGACACTTCCTGTTCTGGATGCCGTTCATCTTCGTCGCAGTCGGTGTCGGTGTCGGATTCCCCACGTGGGCGCTCGTCATCTGGGGCGGTGTGCTATCGGCCCTCTACTGGTCGTTCATGCCCTACCTCCTCAGGCCTTATTCGAGGGCTGTCATCGGAGATGACTCCTTCACGCTCGGACACCCCTCGGCCATTCTCGCACTCATCTCCGGTACCATCGCGAAATACGTCGGCAACAAGGAGAACTCCACCGAAGACATCGACCTGCCCAAGGGACTCGGCTTCTTCCGTGAAGTCCCCATCATGGGCGCGATCGTCATCTTCATCGTCTATATCGTCACAGGGTTTACCGTCGGCGACGGTTTCGCGGGCGAAGGGATGACAGAGCTGCCGCTCGTCGCGTTCGCCTTTGAACAAGCGCTGATGTTCGGTGCCGGTATCATCATCCTTCTCCAAGGTGTCCGCATCTTCGTCAACGAGATCGTTCCGGCATTCGAAGGTATCAGCAGCAAGATCATCAAGGGCGCGCAGCCGGCCTATGACGCACCCATCTTCTTCAACTACAAGCCCAACGCCGTCATTATCGGCTTCATCATCGCCTTCGTCACATCGACTGTCCTCATCGTCATCGTCAACCAGCTCGACCTGTTCGTCGTCATGTTGCTGCCGCTCGTCATTCCGAGCTTCTTCGAATGCGGTGCCGCCTCAGTCATGGCTGAAGGCCAAGGCGGCATAAGAGGCGCCGTCATCGGCACCTTCGTCGCCGCCATCGTCATGGTATTCCTCCTGGGCATTTCGCTCTTCTTCTTCCGCGAAACCATCCAGGACTGGATGCTCATCTTCGGCGGCAACGACATGAGCCTCTGGGGCAGCGTCACAGGCGGAATTGTAGAATTCTTCGACTGGCTGTTCTAGCATATGCCTGACCACCGGGACTATTTCAGCCACGTCAGCAAGCTTCTCGATTCGTTCATCGATCAAGAAGCATCCGCCCTTGACGACGCGGTCGACATGCTCTATGAAGCAACCGTGAACAAACACAACATATTCGTGTTCGGGGCCGCGCACGCAGGCATCCTCTCGCAGGAGATGGTCTATCGTGCCGGCGGCCTCGCCACGATCAACCCCATCTTCAACGCCAATCTCATGCCGGATGTAAGGCCCATCACCTTCACATCGAAGATGGAGAGATTGGAAGGCTTCGGCACACTCATTGCCGAAGACACCCCGTTCGAAGAAGGCGATGTCCTCATCGCCCACTCCGTCTCCGGCCGCAACACCGTTATGATAGACCTCGTCCAGGAAGCGAAGAAGCAAGGCGTGCAAATCATCGCCATCACAAATCTCACCTACACCAAGCAAGTTGAAAGTCGTCATCCCTCGGGCAAGCGGCTCTTCGAGCTGGCCGACCTTGTCATCGACAACCACGGCGACAAGGGCGATGCCGCGATCAAGTTCGACGAACTCAAGCAGAAGGTCGGACCGACGAGCACCATCATCGGCGCGGCCATCGTCAACGGCATCGTCGTCGGCCTGACGAACAAGCTGCTCGAGGCGGGTGAAGACGTGCCGGTCCTGTTCAGCGCCAATCTGGACGAAGGTGATGCACACAACCGCAAGATCTTCAAGAAATTCAAGGACAACATCTACTATCTCTAGATAAAAACTGCATTCGGGCGTTTCTATCCCGGATGCAGTTTTTTTACGCCATGATAAGTTACCATTAAGTCCCGAACAACATAAAGAGAGTTCCCTCTCTAATCCAGTCGCCTCAGATAGGACATCTGCGTACGGACGAGGACCCCCTCTTCGAAACAGTCCTTCTGAAACACATATATATCATCCAGAAGCGCCAGACGGATATGATACGTATATCCCTCATAATCATCATTCACCAGCTTGGCATAGTTGCCGATGAACTTTCCTGAGGCCTTGAAACCATCCTGACTCATGGTCAGATCCTCACCATCGAGCTCCAGCCGCATGGACTTGGTGAAAAGGTCCCTCTCATCATATCCATAGGCGGTTATCTCTATGGTATGCGCATCCAGCGCGCGCATCGACTCACGGTAGGTCTTCTCCTTCGGAGGTTCATCAGGGATGATGGTCGTGTCGTGACACTCCCACTCGCCTTCCAAAAATTCAATGATCGGATTCAGCACTTTACATCTCTCCTTCTGTCTATATGACTTTTTGTCCATACGATCAAGCAGGACATGACATACCTATCATACCATATGGTCCTCAATCCGGGATATGTAAAAAACGTCCTGTTCAAAAAAAAGCTGCAAGCAATAGTGCTTGCAGCGCGGTCTCATCGTTCATAGCGGAATTCGCCGTCGACCATCGTCCTCTTTACTTGAAAGTCGCTGCTTAGGACAGTGAGGTCGGCGACCTTACCGGGCGCGATCGTGCCGTGGGCGTCATCGATGCCGAGCGTGCGCGCCGGGTTGGTACTTGCGGCCTTCGCGAGCTGCACCAGGTCAAGACGCGTCGATTCCAGCATGTTCTTGAGTGCCGTGTTCAGATGCAGCGTGCTGCCGGCGATGGACCCGGATTCAAGGCGGGAGACACCGTCCTTCACATGAATCTTCTGCCCGCCGAGCGAGTATTCCCCATCGGGGAGATTCTTCGCCCGGATGGCGTCGGTGACGAGGGTGATCCGGTCTTCAGGCTTGTTCTTCGCCAACATATCGAGCGCCCTCGGGGACGTATGGATATGATCGGCGATGATCTCGCTCATGAGCGCATCCTCATAGAGCGCCATGCCCGTGAGACCCAGATCCCGGTGATGGAACTTCGACATGCCGTTATAACAATGCGTCACCCGGCGGGCGCCGTGCGCCATCGCTGTTTCGACATCGGCCGCCTTGGCATCGGAATGCCCCAAGGAGATGACAATACCTTCGCTATCCAGATAATCGAGGAACGCCATGTCCTGTTTTTCCGGTGCGAGCGTCACAAGACGTATCTCTCCGCGGGCGGCGCTGTTCATCCTCCTGAAGAGCTCCTCGCTCCCCTTGACGATGTATTCAGCGTTCTGTGCGCCTTTATAGGCCTCGTTGATGAAGGGGCCCTCGAGATGGATGCCCAGGCGACGGGCACCGGGAGAATCGGCTGAAGAGATTGATTCGAGCGCGGCGAGGATATCCTCCTCCGACATCGTCATCGTTGTGGAGAGAAACGCCGTGGTGCCCTCCTTCAAGAGATTCTTTGAAATACGGGCGATGCCCTCCGGGTCCTTGTCCATCGCGTCATCATCATCAGTGCCATGCACATGGGTATCTATGAAACCTGGCAGAACATAGGCGCCGCCAAGGTCGATGCCTTCTTCCTTTTCGCGCTTGCGCACATCCTTGATGCGTCCCGCTTCAATCTCGATGACCGCGTCGTCGAGAATCCTGTCTTCAAGCACAGCGTGCAGATTAGTGAGTATCATGAACGAACCCCCTCATGTTTCTTTCTATGAATATTATATCGCATCATGTACGCAATTGAAAAAGGTTTCGCTCATAACCGCCGGACACGGATGCGTTCTTTCAACGTCTGGACATGATCAGGGTCCACTCGGGCAATCCGTTCGGAGGTGGCGTTGGAGACACCGCAGGCATTGGCGTATGCGAGGCGCTCTTCGAGGGAGAACTCCTTGATGAAGCCGGCCGCGAACCCGGCTGCGACGCTGTCGCCGGATCCTACAGGGTTGATCGCATCTATAGAGGGGACTTCTACATGAAAAGCACTGTCGTCCTCGACATAGACCATGCCCTCCGCCCCGAGCGAGACAGCGACCGCATCGGCGCCCATCGCGAGCACTTCGAAGGCGGCGTTCGCGATTTCCTGTGGCGTCTTCATTATAGCACCGAGGAGTTCCTCGAGTTCTTTTTGGTTCGGCTTGATCAAGTCGGGGCCCGCCTTCAAGCCTTCCTTCAGCGCCGTGCCGGAAGTGTCGAGAATCGTTTTAACGCCCGCGCGTTTCGCCCTATCGACCGCCGTGCGGTAGAATGAGGAGGGCAGGCCTTTGCTGAGGCTTCCCGAGAAAACGACGACCGCACTCTCTTGCAAAAGTCCCTCGAGAGTGCTGTCGAACGTCCTCGCCTCCTCTTCGGAGATAGCCGGTCCGGGCTCTACGAGTTCGAGGGTCTCCCCGGCGGAATCCGCGATGCTCACTGTCGTCCGACTCTCTTCACGGACGCGTACGAAGGCGTTCGATATGTGCATATCAGCGAGTTTCTTCTCAATGATGTCGCCTGTCGAGCCGCCGAGAAAACCGCTCGCACGTACGTCCTGAGAGAGCGCCTTGAGGACTTTCGTCACATTGACCCCCTTGCCGCCAGGCGCTGCGTGATACCGTGAGACGCGATGCACGCGGCTTTTATCGAAATCTTCGACGAAATACATGCGGTCGAGGGCGGGGTTCGGGGTGATGGTCAGTATCATCCGGCCATCCCTCCGCTCCCGCACATGTCGATCTTCTTCAGCGCGACACGTCTGAGCGTCTCTTTCGCGGGGGCGAAGTACTTCCTCGGGTCACTCGCGTCCGGATGCTTTTCGAAATAATCACGTATGGCCTTCGCATAGGGCATCTTGAGCTCCGTAGCGATATTGACCTTCGTTATGCCGTTCTCGATGCACGTGCGCACGGAAGCGTCATCGAGTCCCGAAGCCCCGTGCAGCACAAGGGGCGCATCAGTCTTCTCCCTGATTCGCTTCAGGCGCTCGATATCAAGCTTTGGCTGTTCCTTGTAAAGGCCGTGGGCGGTACCGATGGCCACGGCGAGCGTGTCGGCTTCGCTTCGACGCAGAAAGTCACGGGCGAGGTCCGGATCCGTGAGAGCGTCCTCGCCTGCTTCAACCGTGATGCCGTCCTCCACTCCCAGAAGCTTTCCGAGCTCCGCCTCGACACTCGCTCCATGGGGCCTTGCAGCTTTGACGGCCCGCCTGACGAGAGCGATGTTCTCTTCATACGGAAGCATCGACCCGTCGACCATGACGGATTTCGCACCGAGTTCGAGCGAGGGGATGATATCCTCGATCTTCGTATGATGGTCGAGATGATAGGCGATTGGAACATCCGCAGTCATAGCGGCGGTCTTAGCGAGCGCGAACATGAAGGCATCCCCTGCGTACTCCCTCGTGCCAGGGGTGACAGCGAGGATGAGCGGGCTTTTCGCCTCTTCCGCCGCCGCAAGCGCCGCCTTGATGGTCTCGAGGTTGTATACATTGAACTGAGGCACCGCGTAGACTTTCTTCTGTGCGTCAAGCAATAGTTCTTTTGTGCTTTTTAACATTATGACCCTCCTTAAGAGCTACATCCTGAAAAAAGTAGCCCGCCGCGTGGGCGGGCTACCAGAGGGAGAGAGATTATTGTTCTTCGAGCAGGTCGCCTTTTTTCGCACCACGGAAACGGATGCTGACGCCGATCAGGCCCGCGATGAAGAGGATGAGTCCCAGGATGGGCACGCCGATTGCGAAGAACAGCCTCATAAGACTGAGTGCGGCGATGCCGTCGCTGACGAGGTAGGCCAGTCCTTCAACGCCGTAGTCCACGAGTTCATAGAGCGGATAGAACAACGCGACGGGGACTGAAAGCAGGATACCGTAGACGAAGCCTGCGATCATGGCGCCGCGGCGGCCACCGAGCGCGTTACCGAAGATACCCGCTGCACCGCCGGTGAAGAAGGCGCCGATGATGGCCGGAACCGGAATGACAGTGCCGATCGGAATCGAGATGGCGAGGCCGACAAGCGTTCCGAGGAAGGCGAAGATGAAACCGATCATCAGTGCCTTGGGCGCATAGGCGAAGAGAACCGGAACGTCCAGTGCGGGACGCGCGCCGGGGACGAGCTTGAGCGCGATGCCGCGGAAGGCGGGCACGATCTCAGCAAGGAACATGCGCACCCCGTAAAGCAGCACGAGGACGCCCGCTGCGAAGCCGAGGCCACGCAGAAGACCGAAGATCAGATAGTGCTGGTCGCCGGCGAATTCGGCAACGAATTCAGGGCCGGCCGCGATGACGGTCACGAGATAGACGGCCACCATTACAAGGGAGACAGCGATGGCGGTATCCTTGATGAAGCTCAACCGCTCGGGGACATCAAAGTCTTCAGTACTCTTCTCAGGATTGCCGCAGAGCTTGCCGATGTAGGCCGAAGCGATGACACCGAGTGTCGTCAGATGGCCGTAGGCGATCTTGTCCTCGCCGGTGAGCTTGCGCATGGCCGGCTGTGCGATGGCCGGCAGGAGCGTGAGGATGGACCCCTGCAGGAAAGAACCGAAGATGATAGTGTTCATCTCGCTGACGCCGAGGTCATAGAACGCCCAGGACAGGCCGCCGGCGAGAATCCACATCATGTGCCCTGTCAGGAAGATGTACTTGAAGGGCGTGATACGGGCGATGAGGACGTTCACAAGGAAACCGAAGCCGAGAATCAGCGCGGTTGTCCGTGCGATGGTAGCGACTTGATCGGAGAGCGCTCCGACAACTGCCTCATCGAACGGCACGACACCTTCGATGCCGAAGCCCTCGACGAAGATGTCCGCGAAGGGCGCAAGATTATCCGCAATCAAGTCTGACCCCGCTGATAGAATCAGAAAGCCGAGGATAGTCTTGAACGTGCCTTCGACGATGTTTTCGACGCGCTTTCTCTGCACGATCAGACCGATGAGTGCCACCACACCGAGTAGAATCGACGGCGTGGAGAAAAGTTCTGTCAAGAAATCATACATACTGGAATCCTCCTATATTTTTATAAATTGTTCACTTATTCAGACTTTACGTTTTCCACTGCCTTGAGCAGTTTCTCTTTGACCTCTTCCGAGTCGGAGATGTTGTCGATGACGATGACTTCTCCGCCGAAATCCGAAGCATTGCGCTCGAGGTCTTTCGAGAGCACATAGATATCGGCGTTCATGCTTTTCGCAGAGCCTAGGTCGACACTTTCGAGATCAGCCTTGATACCGGCTTCCTTCAGTGCATCCTCGATGCTCATCTTCAGCATCATGCTTGAACCCATGCCAAGGCCGCACGTTGCAACAATCTTCATCCGTTCCCCTCCTTTCTTCTTCAGGATATGAACGCTTCACAGACAGCTGATGCGCTTGCGGTACTTCTCGATGTGCTTTTTGTTGATGGCGTCGCCTTCATCCAGGTTCGAACTGACCCAGATCGGCGGCTCATACCCGGACTTGGCGAGTCTCGAGGTCGCCTCTACCACAATCGATTGGATAATGGTGAAACCGATGATCGAAGAGGTGGGGCCGAACTTCGTCTTCAACTCATCGATCTCCATGACTGCGTCCCCCGCGACACCGCGATTGTCGAGGATGACATCCGCGAAATCGTAGGTCTTCTTGCCGCTCGGATGACGGCTCTCTACAGAGCGGGCGAAATCTTCTGAAAGCAGTGTGATGACTTTCATGCCGCGTTCCTTCGCCTCTTTCGCCATCTCGATCGGGGCGGGATTCCTTGCGGAGGTCGACGCGACGAGCATCACATCCTGTGAATGCACGGTCTCGTTGTCGAGAATCGCTTTCGCCATGCCCTCCTGGCGTTCACCGTGCGTGCTGAGGGGTGCTTTCGGCGCGAGGGACATCGCCGGTGTGAGGATGGCGTTCACCGGAACGAGGCCGCCGGCGCGATAGAAAACTTCCATCGCATACATCTGGGAATGGCCGCAGCCGAACACATGGAGGACGCCGTCGTTTCTGATCGCCTCCGCTACAATGTCCGCAGCCTGTTCAATGTTGTCGGATTGTGTCCTTTCGACGTCTTCGAAAATGTCCTTGACCTTTTTCATGTACTCCTTGTAAAGCATCTTCATTCCTCCTTGGATTTAAGAATGCGCTCGACATCTTCAGGTGTCTTCTGCTTTGCGAGTTCTTCGATGGTGTCAGGGTCCTTTAGGATTCTGCTCAGACCCGCGAGCAGATCAAGATGCGAGTCCTTGTCCGTCGCCGACATGGCGAACATGAGCTGCACGGGATCCTTGTCAGGAACGCCGAAACGCACGCCTTCTTCAGAAGTCACAAGACTCAGTCCCGTCTTCAAGGCGCCGTGTTCGGGCCTGGCGTGGAAGAACGCCACGCGTGGGGCGACGAGAATGTACATGCCGTGGGTCTCTACCGTCTCAATCATCTTATCGATATATTCCGCTTCTATATAGCCATGATCCAGAAGCAGCTGTCCCGAGAGACGTGCCGCCTCCTTCCAATCAGACGGAGAGAGTCCGGTGCGTATCATGTCTTTTTCAACGATCGGCGCCATATCATGCACCTTCTTTCTTGTAGGGATAGAGGGTCACACCCTTGACGACCCGGTTGATGACCCCTTCAGGGCTCGGGTCATCGGGATTGATGCCCTGCTTATAGGACTTGAGGAAAGCCAGACGCTGCGCAGTGATAAGAAATGGGAACTGCAGGAATGCATCGGGAAGATTTTCACCTGAGTTACTTACGGCGATGTATTGGTCGGCGGACGCAGCGTCCGGGCTTTCACTCTCACTGATGATGACATCCGTAGTCATGCCGTCTTTTTTCAGCTCCTTGAGGAGGTCCAGTTCATACTTCCTGGTATAGGGGTCGTTGGAGAGAAACTGGAACACAGTCGTCTTCTCGTCGATGAAAGACTTCGGACCATGTCTGAAACCAAGCGGCGTGTCCGAGCGCGTGGCGATCCGCCCGGCATTGAGTTCGAGCATCTTGAGCTCCGCTTCCTTCGCAAGGCCCTTGAATGTCGCCGAGCCGAGGAAGACGACCTTCTGGAACTCCCCTGCGGCCGCTCTATCGAGCGCGTCTGAATGCATCATGGATTCACCGAGGTCCGCGATGCGCTCGACAATCGGCTTGAGACATTCGAAAGCCCGAAGGTCGAATACCAGCAAAGAGGCGAGCGCCATCGTCGAGAAGCTCCCTGTCATCGCAAGGCCCTTGTCGTTCGCATCCTCGGGCATGTAGATGACCAGGGCGTTGTCATCGGCCTCGCCGCGCTTTGCGAGAGAGCCTTCGGGATTGCAGGTGAAGATAATATGATAGACTTCCTCTACGAGGTCGTTCGCAAGGTCTACGGTCGCGACGCTTTCAGGACTGTTGCCGGAGCGTGCGTAGGAGACAAGCAGCGTCGGACGCTTGTTTCTGAGATACGACTGCGGGGACGCCACAATGTCGGTCGTGGCGATAGGCTCGACGAGGAATGGCGTCCTTGCATTGATATAGGGGGCGACAGTCTCGCCGATGTAGGCGGAGCTGCCGGCGCCCGAGAGGATGATGCGCGGGTCGGACTCTTTTATCTTTTCAATAAAGGCGCGGATGGCATCCAGGTTCGACGCCACGACATCGAGCGTCTCGCGCCAGAGACGGGGTTGTTGTTCGATTTCCCGGTGAGTGGTGTAGTTCTCATAGGGTTCCATGGTTCATCCCCTTTCTTCTGGTTTTATTGATGTTATTTGGTTATGATGTTACTACCAGTGGTATCAAAAAACAAAGGAAATTTGCTTCGGAAAACTATTCAAGCACTACGCGATAATTGAACTGATCGCCGCGGGCGATGCTGATGGTGTATTCGATAATGGCGTCGCTTTCGTATGTGGTCCTCTCGATCATCATACTCGGCACCGCCTGATTGACTTCAAGCAGATCGGCCTCGTAATCACGCGTCGTCACTGGTTTCAATACCTCTTCCGCCTTGGAGAAGCTGACATCGAATTTATTCCGGAACACATCATACATCGGCGTATCCTCGAGGTCTTCGCGTTGCAATGTATCGAAACGCCAACAAGGGAGATACGTACGTTCGTACATCATCGGAGTCTCATCGGCCATCCGCAGGCGCACCAGTTTGAAGACAGACTCTCCGAGGTTGCATGATAGTTTTCTGGCAATCTTCTCATCACTTTCAATTCTTTCAAACCCCAGAACTTTCGACCAAGGGTCGCGCCCTATCTTCTTCATCTCTTCTGTGAAACTATAAAAGCCGAGAAGGTCCTGGCTCATCTTCGGCGCTACATATGTGCCATCTCCGTGCCGCTTCACAAGTAGGCCCATATCCACAAGCTCGTTCACTGCATGCCTGATCGTGACACGGCTGACTTCATAGATATCACAGAGCTCACGTTCTGAGGGAATCTTCTGGTTTTCCAGATACTTCCCTTCCTGTATTTCCTTGACAAGGCTCTCGACGACCTGATAATAAAGCGGGAGCTTGCTGTTTTTGTCTATGACCGACATGTCATCATCCCTTTTCCCACCGGGAAAGATGCATCCCCATGTATAATACCTCTATAATACCAATTACACTTTCAACGTATCATAGCGCTTTCAGGTTGTCAAACATCGATTCAAAAAAATCAATGCAATGTAAAAGGGTCCGGGTTCGTCCGGACCCTTGTTCAGGTAAAATGCCTTTAATTGAAAATTATATTCCTTTAAATCGGTGCCGTCCTCTTTCAGAGAATGAAGCGCCGGTCTTTTCGCTTCAGGCTAATCAGCGTGCATATGTTTTCTATTGCCATGGTATTTATCCGCTTTGATCGCTACTGGATTTGACCTTGCCGCCGAGAATGATGAAAAACCATATGAGGGTGATACCTACCAGCGTGTGAAAAAGACCGGCGACATGGTTAAAGCCGGAAAGCTCCCATGTGAAAACCTGCCCCATTCCTCTTATAGCCATCGTCACAAGAAGGCCGACAAGGCCGATGTTATAGACGATGAACCAGTGGGAAAAGCTCTTTCCTTCTGTCAATGAAAAAAGCCGCTCAAGAACCAACGTTATCAGGAAGAAAACCATCCCCAGCGTCAGAGCATGCGTGTGCAGTAACGACAACTGGGTATAGCCTTCAAAATCATAGTGCACTGTCAATTCACGGTAGAACACACCGGCGGCAAGTCCTAAAATCAAATACGTCAGTGCGGAGTAGTACATTCTTTTCATGAGCCAACCTCCTGAATCATATTTAAAGCAAAAGCATCACAGCGATTCAATATGACACTTCCGGACATATCCAGGGCGTCTCTAGCGCACGATAGATATCAACAAAAAGCACGACGGACTTCATGAAACATTCCGCTTGATGCGACTTGCTTTCATGATAACATCTCGCGGTACGCGCCACCATACGTACGCATAAGAAAACGGTGATGGGGCTCCCATCACCGTCCTTCACACTTTTCCACTAATCGTTCACTTCGTCAAACTCCAGGGTTATATTGAGCGCTTCCGCTTTTTCAATCAGAGCTTCTCTATCATAGTCGTGGCTGTTATGCGGATAAAGCTCCTCGAAAACAGGCGGAGAGGCCTCTTCAATGCGTTGATTATAGGTGTCATAGCTGACAAGGAAGAAGCTGTACGGCGCTTCTTCCAAAAGCGCATAATCGAGGTCGATCAGATACTGGACGTCATCCTTGAATATCTCTATGACATATCCCCGTGCATCCAATTCGTTAACGCCGTACTCCTGAAGCACCCATACAGTGTGCCGGACATCGAAACCATGGACACCGAGTACATAGGCAAGCGCCTCGCTAGCCGCCTGATGGGTCGTCGGCTCACCCTCTAAAGCGCGCAGGATGTGATTGTTCGTCTCATCAGGAGAGGCGGTCTCCGCAAAATGATGATAGAGATAGTCGTAGATCAGGATGATCTCCTGCCAGGCGTCCATGTCCTCCTGGATATCCACGGCCTCCAGAACGGAGAGGGCCGCCTGGTTCAATGATTCCCCATGTGCCTTGTCTTCGATATCTAGACCGAAACCCTCCATGCTGTCGGGGAATTCCGCATCAACGAAGTCGGCCGTCACATCCACATCGAAGGTCATATTGTAGCCTTCCAGGTCACCGTCATCGAAGACCCAGAAATCCTCCGTGTCGAGTTCGCTCCAATCGACCTGCAGATAGTAGGTCAGGAATTTGACCGGGTGGTCGGTCGCTTCATCGAACGCTTCAAAAGCAGAGAAAAGGTCTTCATCGAGCGTTATCATCGTTTGGCGCGCATTGAGGGTGGATAATTCAGGCATCTGTGATATCGTCTCGGGCTCAAGGTCGAGCCTGCTATGACGCATATCGATTGTCGTGATGGACGGCAGTTCATAATCCAGAGTGCGCACGCTGGTATCCCTCGCATAAAGCGTATCAAGATCATCAAGCGCCTGGATGCCGTTGAGGGAGGTCAGTGCCGGATTGTTATCAAGCGTCAGTGTCCTGAGCGACTGGAAATATTCAATCCCAGCGATGCTCTCGATTCCTGAGCTAGTTACCCGCAGGCTGGTGATGTCTTTTACATCTCCGTAAGTGATCGGCGTCTTTTCATCAATGTCGAGTTCTTCTCTCAGCGCCTCCTCAAACGCCTGACATGGAAAATCGAGAACCTCATCATCAGCCACATCCTCCCACTCAAAAAGCGTACGCTCATCATCGCTATAATCGAGCAAGGGATCTGACTGATAGGTATAATCCACTGCGTCCACATAGTAGTCACGGCCTTCGTGCCGCAAGGTCCAGTAATGTGAAGAGGCCAGGGTCTCTTCACTGATGCACTCTTCATCGATGAGGACTTCGTCCGTTTCACATTCGATGGTCTCCCCGTTACACGCAGTGAGTATCAGAAGCGCAACGGTGGACAACATCAATACTTTCACCATTCTGTTCATCCCTTCTATTTATAAATGGATGTTTCAACTATAGCCTTCACAATACCTCTGAAAGCAATCGCTAAAACTATGCACTTCGTCTCTCGAGTTTATTCCTTCTCCACACCCCAGTGCACGTCCAATCCATCAGGGTTCCAGTCTTCATGCCATCCTTCCGGCTTGCTTTCATGCGCCGTATATATGGTCAGGAAATCAGCGCCGTTAAATGCATTCATGCCGATTTCCGTGCCGCTCGAAGGGATATGGATTTCCTCGAGGGCCATCGCATTCCAGAATGCATCCATCCCTATGGTCTTTACAGCATCCCCTTCAAAAGTGAAAGAACTGAGTTCAAATGTATGAGTGAATGCCGACGCGCCGATATATTCGACATCGGCGGGGATCTCGATCCCGGTGAGAGATGTGTTAGCGAACACTCCCTGCTCAATACGCTTCAATGCACTATCTTCTGCGAAGGTCACTGTCTCCAAAGAAGGAATCTTTTCAAAGGCGTGCGGCTCGAGAACCTCCACACCCGCAGGGATATGAACCTCGGAAAGGGATGTGTGCCCGAACGCTCCAACGCCGATGACTTCTAGCGCTGCATCCTGTGCGAAATCTACAGTCTCAAGCGCGGAATGGCGGAAGGCGGCTCTTCCGATCCGCTCGACGCTAGCGGGAAGTGTGATCTCAGAAAGCGCCGTCGTCTGTTCGAACGCTCCCCTTGTCCCTATAGCGCCTTCAATCACCTTGAGTTCACTATTCTCTTCAAATGTCACCTGTTCAAGCGACGCGGCTTCATAGAACGCACTGGCTCCAATGCGCGTGATGCTTTCGGGGATGTGAACGCTCGTAATCGAAGTGCCGGCGAACGCCTCCTCTCCAATCTTAACGAGAGAACGCCCCTTTATGGTCGCGGGCAGTTCGAGCTCAAACTTGTCGCCGGTATAGGCACGGATGACAACACCTTCATCAGTGACATCATAATCAATGCCATTAGGTACCCATTGCGCCGTAAGCGTAATATCCTCTTCATACTCGAACGTGAAAGGAACTTCCTTAACAGTCCCTTCTTTCACCCACCCTTCGAAGACAAACCCATCCCTTGAAGGCGTGGGCCCTTCCAGAGATTCGCCCTTGAGTACCTCCACCACTTCGATCTCTTCACCGTCATGATCCTCAAAGACGACCTCGTATGGTCCATCATCACAGGCCGTCAACATAAAAGAAAACAAAAACAACATAAAAAAACAGACCCATCCAGTTCTACGCATACTTGTCCTCCTCATGGCTGATATGTTTATTCTACCAACAAAACTCCTCCTCCGCAACAAGATAAAAACTTAGGTTGTGTAAAATCGTCTTGGAAAATATAAAAAAGGAGTAAGCCCCTCTGATATAATGAGAGTCACCACAACCTCAAACAGAAGGAGCTTACCCATGGATATGATAACACAAACCCCTCAGGAAC
>PWEL01000019.1 GCA_003553945.1 Mollicutes bacterium
GTCGCACGGATGATGTTCTACATGGATGTGAGGTACACGGATGTCGAGCTCGTCGACGGCGCCCCCTCTAACATGCAGATGGGGAATCTGGAGGAGCTGCTTGAATGGAACATCTCATTCCTTCCTGATTCCTTTGAAGAGGACCGCAACGACACAGTCGAATCCTTCCAGGACAACCGCAACCCCTTCATCGACCTGCCGCAGTTCGCAGAGATCCTTTATAGCGACTGATTAATGAGCATAAGAAAGCTCCCTTTTCCTCTGAAAACGAGGGGAAGGGAGCTTTTTACGTCCAGGCGCGGGAAGTGAACATGAGCGGTGTCACTTGCCTTCTATCTGCATGTGCAGCTTACGGCGTCTCGGCCCGTCGAACTCACAGAAGTAGAGGCCCTGCCATGTACCGAGGACGATATCTCCGTTCTCTACGAGAAGTGTGAGCTCGGGCCCGATGACGGAAGATTTGATGTGGGCGTCGGAATTGCCTTCCGCATGCTGGAATTCCTTCCTGTCGGGGAAGGTCTTTTTGAGTCCGTAGACAAGATCTCTTCCGACATCGGGGTCGGCGTTTTCATTGATTGTGACAGCGGCTGTGGTGTGCGGCACGAACAGAGTGATTCTGCCGCTTTCGACGCCGGTCTTTTTCAGGGTCTTCCTAATCATGGCAGTGATGTCTTCGAGGGTTTCTCTTGCGGATGTGCTCACTTCGAGAGTCTTCATTTCAATCATATGGGGACCTCCTTCATTATACCTCCATTATACTTGAAATCAGCGTCCATTGCCACAGGAGGAAAATGCATCGCATGTGATGCAGTGGTGACGCGGGCTATGTTAGAATAGGTCTCTGAAAGCGAGGGAGACTATGCAGCCGGAAGCCGCGCGAAAGACGAATCTCTTCAAGCTCTCCTGGCCGATCTATATCGAGCTGCTTTTCGTCATGCTCATCGGTGTGGTCGACACCTTCATGCTTTCGCAGTACAGCGACCTCTCCGTGGCCGCTGTAGCGAACGGACGCCGCATCATATCGCTCTTTACGGTGCTTCTCAACGTGGTGGCGATCGGGGTCGGCGTCGTGGTGAGCCAGTATCTCGGCAAGGGGGACAGGCCGGAAGCGAAGAACGCCATCAAGACCGGCATCCTCTCGAACGCCGTCATCTCCATCACACTGGTGCTCCTGATCCAGACCTTCGCCTATGGCCTTCTCGTCATGATCCAGACGGAGGAGGTCATCTTCTCCGACGCCCTCGCCTACCTCAGGATCCGCGCCGTCGGGCTCGTGTTCATCGCGCTTACCCAGGCGACAAGCCACGGCTTCAAGAGTTTCGGCCGCACGAAACTCGTCATGGTCATTGTCGGCCTCTCGAATATCCTGAACATCATTCTGAACGCTTTCTTGATCTTCGGCTTCGCCTTCGCGCCCGAACTCGGCGTCACCGGCGCGGCGATCGCCTCGAGCGTGAGCAAGGGCGCCGCACTTCTCATCGCCTTGATCTTCCTTTATAGAAAACTCGGCGTCCATCCTTTCTTCCTGCGCCTCTCGCCGCTCAGGAAGCATTTCGCGAAAATCTTCAGAATCGGCATCCCGAGCGCCTCGGAACAGTTCTTCTATCATTTCGCGCAGGTCATTTTGCTCACGTTCCTCAATATCATCGGTCCCATCGCCCTCACAACCCACGAATACATCCACAACATGATGATGCCCGTCCTCGTCTTCGCCCTCGCCGTCGCGCAGGGCAATCAGGTCATTGTCGGCTGGCACGTCGGAGGGCGCGATTATGAAGGGGCCTACAGGCGGACGATCAGGACCCTCAAGATCGCCATCGTCATCGTCATCAGCATCGCGACGTTCGTCTATTTCCAGGCCGAGCACATCCTTTCGATATTCACGGACAATGAAGAGATCATCGGGCTCGGCAAGCAGGCGATGCTGATCGTCATCGTGCTTGAATTCGGACGACTGTCGAACCTCGTCGTCATCCAGGCGCTCCGCGCGAGCGGTGATGTCATCTATCCCGTCGTCATCGCCGTCTTCAGCATGTTCGGCGCCGGTGTCGGCGTCGCCTATCTCCTCGGCATCAGCCTTGGTTACGGCCTCCTCGGCATCGTCGCCGGATTGGCCGCGGATGAATGCGTCCGGGGCGCCCTCGTCTTCCAGAGATGGCTGCGCCGGCAATGGGTCGGTAAACGCGTCGCCACTTAATGAGCGCATCGCTTGCACGCATGCGCCCCTGTGTTACAATGACCCTATACCCCCCCACCAGGGGGATATAGGAGGAATGAAACATGTATGTTATAAGCATCAAGGGCATGACATGCCAGGGTTGCGCCGCATCTGTAAGGCGCGTCCTAGAACAGCTCGATGACATAGAGCGGGCCGATATCAGTCTTGAAGAGGGCACTGCCCGCGTTCAGGCAAGCAGCGCCGACGAGGATGCCTGGCGGGAAGCAATCGAGCGACTTGGCTATGAAGTCGAGGCGATCAGCAAATGAAAAAACGCTTCAAGATCACCGGCATGCACTGCACCTCCTGCGCCCAATCGATTGAATCGGTCCTCTCCTATACAGAGGGCGTCGAGGATGTAGCGCTCAACATTGTCGGCGAGGTCGCCGATGTCGAATACGACGCGGAAACGATCAGTGAAGACGGCATCATCGAAGCGATAGAGGGCGCCGGCTACGGCGCTTACACCGATGGTGAGCGGAAGCGTCTGACCCTGGTCATAGAAGGCATGCACTGTGCGAACTGCGTGCAGGCTGTCGAGAAAACCTTGGAATCGCACGAGGGCGTCGAAGGGGTCCGGGTGAACCTCGCCTCCCATAAGGCGCACCTCACTTACAATACGTCAGTGACGAGCGTCAAGGACTTAAAGCGCGCTGTGCAGTCGGCCGGCTATGACGCCGCTCTGGAAGCTTCAAGCGAAGAAGACCCTGACGAGCAGGCGATGGAGACCGCGAAGAAGAAGATGCAGGCGGCCGCCATCCTCGCCGGCATCGTGATGGCGCTCATGGTCGTGCACATGTTCATCACGCCTGTGCCGCTCTATCTTCCCATCACCGCGGTTCTCGGCGCTCCCGTCATCTTCTATCTCGGCCTTCATGTGCACAAGGGAAGCCTTCGTTCGGTCAGGAACCTCTCCCCCAATATGGACGTCCTCGTCTCCCTGGGCTCGGTTCCGCCTTTCATCATCGGCCTCGCCGGGCTTTTCTTCCCCATCACGACCTTCATCGAGATGGCGACCGCGATCATGACCTTCCACCTCATCGGCAAGTTTTTAGAGACACGCGCGAAAGGCAAGGCCTCGCAGGCGATCAAAAAGCTCGTTGAACTCGGTGCGAAGACAGCGAGGATCGAAACGGGCGGTGAGACAAGGGAGGTCGACGTCGCCGAACTCGAAAAAGGCGATGTGATGCTCGTCCGTCCGGGCGAGAAGGTCCCCACGGACGGCGTCGTGAAAGAAGGGGAGACCTCCGTCGACGAATCGCTCGCCACCGGTGAATCCATGCCGGTCTCGAAAGCGCCCGGCGATGAAGTCATCGGCGCGACCATCAATAAACAGGGCTTTGTGAAGGTCGAAGTGAGCCGGACCGGGAAAGAGACCTTCCTTTCACAGGTCATCGACCTCGTCGAAGAGGCTCAGAGCACGAAGGTCCCCATACAGGCCTTCGCGGACAAGGTGACCGGGTATTTCGTCCCGGTCGTGCTGATCCTCACCGCACTCACGTTCACATCATTCCTGGTGTTCACGGACTTCCACACGGCCGTGATGAGCCGCATGGATTTCCTGCCCTGGGTCAATCCCGACCAGTCGCCGCTTGTCCTCGCCTTCGTCACTGCGACAGCGGTGCTCGTCATCGCCTGCCCCTGCGCGCTCGGCCTCGGAACGCCGACCGCGCTCATGGTCGGAAGCGGCATGGGCGCGAAGAAGGGCGTCCTTCTTCGCAGCGGCGAAGCCGTGCAGACGCTCAAGGATATCGACATGGTCGCTTTCGACAAGACCGGCACACTCACTTACGGCGAACCCGTCGTGACCGACATTCATCCAGTGATGAGCGGCGACGCCTCCCTGATCGCGACCGCGGCCGCCCTGGAACAGCACTCCGAACACCCCATCGCCCGCGCCATACTGGACCGTGCTAGCGAGGAGGATGTGGAAGTCGGCTCCATCAAGGGATTCGAAGCCGTCTCCGGCAAAGGTGTCAAAGGTACTATGGGGGATGCGACGTATTATATAGGCAATCGCTCCCTCATGGACGCCGAAGGCATCGACTATAGCCACCTCGAGGATGCACTGAAAGCGTATGAGGACGATGCGAAGACGACGATGATCATCGCTTCGGGTGAAGAAGTGCTGGGCATCATCGCTGTCTCCGATGTCTTAAAGCCCCATGCCTCGCGTGTCATAAGCACCATGGAAACAATGGGCATCAAGACCGCGATGATCACCGGCGACAATGAGACGACCGCCCGTGCGATCGCTAGAAAGGCCGGCCTCTCCCACGTGGTCGCCGCCGTGCTGCCCGACGGCAAGGTCGATGAGATCAAGCGTCTGCAAAAGGCCCATGGCCTCGTGGCCATGGTGGGTGATGGCATCAACGACGCCCCCGCACTCAAGCAGGCGGATGTCGGCATCGCCCTCGGCAGCGGTACCGATGTCGCGATCGAGGCGGCCGATGTGACGCTCATCCGCGACGAGATCGCCCTCGTCGCTGCGTCAATCACTTTATCGAAGCGCATCTTCCGCAAGATCAAGGAGAACTATTTCTGGGCGTGGGTGTATAACGCCATCGCCATCCCCTTCGCCATGCTCGGGCTTCTGCATCCGATGATCGGTGCGGCGGCGATGTCGCTTTCTTCCTTGAATGTCGTCTATAACTCCCTGAGATTGAGACGCGCTGATATAGAGGAGGTGCCCCATGGCAGACAAGGACGCCTTGAATCTACTTAAGACCGCGAAGGGCCAGATCGATTCCGTCGTCGATATGGCTGAGAACGACCGCTACTGCGTCGATATCGCCAATCAGGTCATGGCGACGACGTCGCTTCTCAAGAAGGCGAACCTCATCATTTTGAAGCGCCACATCGAGACCTGCGTCCGCGATTCGTTCAAGGACGGCACCCAGGAAGAGAAGACGGAAGAGATCATCGGCATCCTGAACAAATATCTCGGTTGAAGAAGGGCGGTTTTTCCATGCCGCCTTTTTTCATTCGGGATATCGTTATGAGCAGGATGAGAGTGGTATGTTATAATGGAAATAGCTTGGAAGAAGAGGTGGAATAATGGCAAAAAAGAAAAAGATTAAAGTTGATGGCGGGGCCTTTGATTCTGTAGAGGCGTTTCATGAGTACATGCGGCGCGTCCTCGTCGAACTCGACTACAAGGGAAATGACCTCAAGGCGCTCGAGAACGCGCTCCTCCTCGCCGATGAGCCGGTCCGGCTCATCATCGAGAACAAAGAGGCCATGATCGAGACGCTCGGCGATTATGCGAAGCGCTTCGACGTGCTCCTTCATGAAGCGGCGACGGCGAATCCGAACTTCACCTTCAAGTACAAGTGAGCCATGGAGAATCTTACGTTCACACCATTCACTCGCAAAGACATTCCGGCGCTCATCGAGGTACTTTCCAAGGTGTGGCCGCTTGATGCCTATACCGATGAAGCGCGTGTGAGGAAACGCTTCAGCATCCTTGACGCCTACTATTGCGCGATGTTTGCGGATGACTCGGAGGCCGTCTACGACGGCGACCGTCTGGTGGGTGTCCTGCTCGGCCGCACGCGCAGGGTGGGCAATCCTTTCAAGTATCTTTTCTACGGCCTTCTGACACAGTATCACGTTGTGATGCTGTTGCTGCGCAGGCACTCGAGGCAGATCTTCTATGAAATTTTGAAGATCGACAAGGCCTATCGAGCAATGAAAAAGGAGGCATCGCTCAAGGCGATGAGCGAAGTCGTCCTATTCGCCGTCGACCCCGATTATCAGGGACACGGCATCGGCCGGGCGCTCATGGACCGATTCTTCGCACGCCTTAAAAGCGCCCGAGTCTATCTTTTCAGCGACACGGACTGCAATTACGGCTTCTATGAGGCCTATGGATTCACCCGCGAAAGTGAAAAGGCTCTCGATGTCAATACATCTGATGGGACGAAGGAGGTCCGTGCGTTCCTATATGTGCACACTCCGGACAAAACCGCAAAGACACGGTAATCTTCATTCTGAAGGTTCATAAGTTTCAAGACCATATGGATGCGCCTGCGGGCGTTGGGTGATCGCTCATGAGAGCTTTCAAAAAAGACGGAACGCCGTCGCAATAAGTCAGGAGGATTCCATGCCGCTTTTCGACAAGGAAGCTTCGCACTACGATGCTTTTTTCAAGACACCTATCGGAGAGTTCGTCGATGAAGTGGAGAAACAGGGCCTTTTTGAGAATTTCACAGTCAGGAAGGGGATGCGCATTCTCGAGATAGGCGCCGGAACGGGCACACTCACGCTCGAACTCGCAAAAAGGGGTGCCTCTGTCACCGCAATCGACATCTCCCCCGAGATGATCGAGGTCGCTATCGAAAAGGCGGCGCGCGAAGGTCAGGACATCACTTTCGAAGTGATGGATGCGCATGCGCTCGATTTCGACGATGAAGCGTTCGACGCCGTGATCTCCATGGCCACTCTCGAATTCCTCTCCTCTCCCACCAATGCCTATCAGGAGATGAAGCGTGTCGTGAAAGAAGACGGCATGATCATCATCGGCACTATCAACAAAGATAGCGACTGGGGTGCGCTCTATATGTCCGATGCGTTCAAGGACACGGTGTTCGCCCATGCGGGCTTCAAGAACGCCGATGAGTTAAAGGCGCTCGACCCCGGGAATCTCGAGCTGCTCACCCACTGCCTCTTCACGCATCCAAAGACGGAGGAGGAAAATCTCACACATGAGAGGGAGGCCTCCCTCTCCGAGACGGATAAGGAAGGTGGGTTCCTATGGGCGCATTTTCGCAAGCGAGGATGACCTGCGAGGTCCGCTTCCACCCCTTCGGCGTCCGTGATGTGGACGCCGCTGTCGATGAAGCGATCGAGATCATCGCCTCCTTCGATCTGAAGCTCTCCACCGGACCGCTCTCCACCGTTGTCAAAGGAGACCCGGCGGAAGTCTTTGCGATGCTGAGGACGTTATATGAGCGCATGGAAGAGCGCCATGCGTTCACCCTGGATGTGACGTTGAGCAACTACTGCGAGTAGCGCTGGAGGGTTTTTATGCAGGGACGCAGGCCTTCATACCTCTCCCTCGGGGAGGATGAACTCAGACGCCGTTTGAAAAAGGCGCAGCGCATGATGTCGCCATGCACGCTCTGTCCTCATGGATGCCGCGTGCGTCGGCTTGATGGGGAGAGAGGACTCTGCAGAGCGGACGCCCGCGTGAAAGTGGCCTCGTTCCACCCGCATCCGGGCGAGGAGGCGCCGCTTGTCGGCCGGTGTGGTTCAGGTGCGATCTTCTTCTCACGCTGCAATCTGCGCTGCACGTTCTGTCAGAACTACGACATCGCCCATGAAGGCCTCGGCAGGGAGATGAGCGACGAAACGCTCGCTGATATCATGCTCGCGCTTCAGGAAAGAGGCGTCCACAACATCAACCTCATCACGCCGACGCATGTCGTGCCGAATATCCTGAGCGCCCTTTTGCATGCAAGAAGGAACGGTCTCTCAATACCGCTTTGTTATAATACGGGAGGGTATGAATCGGAACGCACGCTCGCGCTTTTGGAGGATGTCGTCGATATCTATCTCTGCGACGTCAAGTTCATGGACCCTGCCGAGTCCCGGCGTTATACTCTCACCGAAGCATCGGATTATGGCGAAGTCGTCAGACGCGCTCTCCGAGTGATGCATGATCAGGTCGGAGACCTCCGGCTGGACAGGGAAGGCATCGCCGAGAAAGGGCTCATCCTGAGGCATCTCGTCATGCCCGACGATGTGGCCGGCAGCGAGGCGTTCGTCCGCTTTGTGAAAGATACGGCCCCGAACACCTACATCAATCTCATGGCGCAGTATCATCCGGCGGGCGATGTGGATGAGCGGATAGACCGGAGCATCACATGCGCTGAGTTCATACGGGTCTATGAACTGGCGCAACAATCCGGTCTCACCTGGTTGGACCCTGGAAGCGAAGCGGCATATGAACGGTGCAAGCATGGTTTCTTTATAATATGAAACGTTCTTTCATTTCCTTTCAATTGAAAATATGTTAATATATGAAAGGTTATGATGGCAGACAAGCCCCACCGTTATCACGGTGCGCTGTTTGCCTCGTTTTTTGTGCACACACGTTTCTTGGAGGTTTTCATCATGACTACCACAGTCAGAAAAGGCGTCAAGACGCTTCCCACATTACTTTTGATATCGACCTCCTATATCGCCGTGTTCACCAGCATCCAGGGGTTCAAGGCGATGCTGCCGCTTGTCGAGGAAGAGTTCGGCATCAGCGGCGCGCAGGCCGGTCTTTATTCGACGTTCTTCTATACATCGGGCGTGATTCTCGCAATCTTCAGCGGACGCATCGTCGACAAGCTCGGCTCCCGCGCGGGCCTTTTGTTCGGCGCTTTCACGATTGGCGTTCTGATGGTGCTGCATGCCCTCTCGCCCGCGTTTTTCGTGCTGCTCATCCTCGCGCTCGTCACAGGCGTGGGGTTCACGATCGTCACGCCTTCAGTCAATAAGGCGATCGTCTATCTCGTCGACCCTTCGAAGCGCGCCGTCTCCAACGGCCTTGTCCATGCCGGCGGCGGTGTCGGGGGCATCGTCGGCGCGAGCATCCTGCCGTCGCTCGGCGAGACGTTCGGCTGGCGGCCGGCCCTTCTGGTTGCTTCGGCGATCGCCTTCGTAATGACGGCGATTCTCTGGCGTTTCTTCACGGTCGACACGAACGGTGATGATAACGAAGAGGAGGATGAGACGACATCGTTCAAAGAGGACATGCTGCGTCTTATCAGGAATCGAGCGGCAATCATGACGACGTTCATCGGTCTCTTGATGGGGACGACCCTTGGCAATATGACCATACATTATACACTCTTTCTGACGGGTGATATGGGCTTCAGTCCTTCGCTTGCCGGCATTGCGCTCAGTCTGTTCATCTTTGGCGGCATCATCGGCAATCCCGGCGTCGGGTTCATCAACGACAAGTTCCTCGGCAGCAACCGCCGTTTAGGCATCATGCTTCAGGGGCTTGTGATCACCGGCATGTTTTTGATCATGGCGTTCATTCTCTTCCCTACCCAGCCCCACACAGCCATCCTGCTGACTTTCTCCTTCTTGTTCGGCATGATGGGGTTCGCCATCATCGGACTCCTTTTCACGAGCGTCGCGGACACGGTCGACAGCAAGCTTCTCGGTACCGCCACAGGCGTAGCGCTGCTCTTCGCACGTCTGGCGATGGTCATCACGCCACCTATTGTAGGACGCATCGCCGATGTGAGCGGGAACTACCAGATGAGCTGGCTGTTCGTCGCCGGACTGGCCCTCGCGGTGGTGCTGACGTTCTTCTTCACTACGCGCAATCATAAGGATGATTTGTACGGTTCAAGGGCGAGCGAATAATCCGCTCGTCTTTTTTCATATCATCCTTGCATAAGTATCTTACATGCCATGACACGTACAAAATGGCATAAGTGCGTTTTTCCCTATTCATTTTATTTTAAAGATGCGTTATAATATATTACAAAGATTGTTGTGCAAACTTATTTAGGGAGTGAGTCGATGAAAAAACTGTTTTTAATGGCATTATTGTTAATCGGCGGTATGACAGTCGCCGCCTGCGGCGAAGCGGGGGACACATATCTTGAAGTCAACCCCTATGAAGGCGTGGACTGGGAGGCGCACGAACAGGTGCTCGCCAATCTGCACACGCACACTGATTACGACGATGGACATGGTGACGCCTATCCTCATGAAGCGGTCGACCTTTATGAGGAGATGGGGTATGGCGCTCTGGCGATCACCGACCATGACCTGGTCACCTACAATGAATGGCGGTTCTCCGAGCTTGATGATAGGTATGAGGACCGTGACCCGGAAGAGCTGGGCATGATCGCCATCCCCGGCAATGAATACAGCCGTGAACATCATTTCAACGGCTTGTTCACCACCTACTGTACACAGGATGTATACTATGACACTGAACGCGAAGCCATGGACAACATCCTTGCTGAAGATGAGGACGCGCTCATGTTCTTAGCGCATCCGGGACGCTACTGGGAGCTCGATGAGGATTATGACCCCGAAGACGAGTATTCTCCGCAGTGGTATCTCGACTTCTATGATGAATATGCCATCGATGAACTCGCCGGCATTGAGGTGTTCAATACGCAGGACCGCTATCCCGATGACCGCCACCTCTGGGACAGGCTGCTTCAGGATGCGATGCCGAACCGTCCCATCTGGGCGTTCGCCAATGACGATTATCACGGCGGTGACCTGAGTGAAGTCCACTGGTCGATGAGCTTCCATCTGATGGAGGATACCATGGACGAGGACGAATTCAGACAGACCATGGTCGACGGTGCCTTCTATGCGGCCTATACAAGAAACAATGAAGCGTCGCCCCCGCAGATCGATGAGATTATCGTTGATGAGGACGACCGCAGCATCGAGATTGTCGTCGACGGCGATTATGATGAGATCCGCTGGAAGAGCGGCGTGAGCGAAGAGACCGGCCGCAGTCGGGTCGTCGCGCGTGGCGAGGTCTTCGAATATGCGGAATTCGAAGGTAATTACGTGCGCGCGGAAATCGTCTATGAAGAAGGCATGCGCAAGCATGCGGAAGTCCTCACTCAACCTTTCGGCTTTATGCAGGAGGATTAAAGGAAAGCTCCTGAGGCATCATACGCTCGAGTTGCAGAATGGAGAATCACTTGGACACGTCATTTGTAAAATTGCAAATAAATAAGGAGGAGACTTATGAAAAAGGTATTCGCATTGATGTTGCTTCTGCTAGGTTCTCTCACCATGGTGGCCTGCAATGGTGAAGAGGAAGTGGAAGAAGATCCCGACGAAGAAGATGTTCAGGCAGCGGCAGATGAGTTGAGCCTGCCGGACATGGACGAAGTGCTCATGGATTTCTGGGTGGCTGTCGACGGTCCCTACGACACCACGGTCAGCTGGGAGTCCGACAACCCCGACCGTATCGCAGTCACTGACGATGAAGAGGACGGGGAAGTCCGTCTTGCGGTGACGCCCGTTGAACCGGGGGATGGCTACGAATGGGTAGGACTCACCGCGACAATCACCAAGGGTGAAGCCTCCGCCACTGAGGATTTCGAGGTCCGCGTCGATGAAATCATCGACCCCGATGACATCCAGGACGACATCGCCGGCGCCTTGGATGTCGAAGTCGGCGAACCCGTCGGCGTTGAAGGCATTGTCACCAACATCACCAGCAACAACACGTTCTACATCCAGGACGACACCGCCGCCATTGGCGTATATGACTTTGAAGAAGAAATCGTTCCCGATCTGAATATCGGCGATAGAATCGAGATCGTCGGCGAGCGGGATGAATTCCACGGCCTCCGTCAGATCGGTTTCATCGACTGGTTCGAGATCACCGAGACCGGCGTAGAGCTTCCGCCGATTACCAATCTCGACGATGTCGATATCGAGGACCCTGACGCTATGCTCGAGCATCAAGGCAAGTACGTTGAGATGAACGACATGGTCATCGAGGAGATGCCGGATGAATTCGACCCTTGGGGCACTATTGAATTGCGTCGTGAAGCCGATGACAAGGTGATCGACATCTTCTATGACAGCCGTATCGGCTGCGACGACCTTGATGACGCCATCACCGAACTTGAAGAAGACGATGTCATCAATATCACCGGACTTACCGTGGGCTGGTACAATGAGCCTCAGCTTCTTCCCGGCACACCTGATCAGTTCGAAATCGTTGAATGACACTTTGAGCCCGGACGCTTTGTCCGGGCTTTTTTTAAATCCGCCCGGACATGATATAATAGATATGAAACTATGAGGAGGGATGCGCGGTGAAAGAAGCGATGCTCTATGAACGTCTCGAAGGCGACCGCGTCCAATGCCATGTATGTTGCCATCACTGCGTGATCAAGAAGAACAGCCGCGGCATATGCGGTGTCCGCGAGAACAAGAAGGGCGTCCTTTATGCCCTCAATTATCCGAAAGCCGTCTCCGCCGGCATCGACCCCATTGAAAAGAAACCGCTCTTTCATTTCCTCCCGCGCACGCGCAACTATTCCTTCGCCGCCCTCGGCTGCAATTTCCGCTGTCCCTGGTGTCAGAACTATGAAGTGGCTCGAGCTGAGAAGGCGCGCCGCGTGCGTGAAGTCGATGTGCCGCCCAAGACGCATGTCGAAAACGCCCGCCGGCATGCATGCCAGTCCATTGCCTATACCTATTCCGAGCCTACGGTCTTCATAGAATACGCCTATGAGACGATGCAGCTTGCGCATGAAGCAGGCATAAAAAACGTCTGGGTCACGAACGGCTATATGAGCGAAGCGGCGCTCGAGACAATCCTTCCCTATCTCGATGCGGCGAATGTCGATCTGAAGGCAGTCTTCGAGAACATTTCCAAAAAATGGTGCGGCGCACACGCGCAAAGCGTGTTAGAGACTATACGACGCATGAAGGAAGCCGGTGTGCATCTCGAGGTCACGACGCTGGTGATTCCCGGCGTCAATGACAGCCCCGAGCATCTTGAAGCAATGGTAGAGACGTTATATGACGCTGTCGGTGGGGATGTCCCCTGGCACATCAGCCGTTTCTTCCCCGCGTTCAGGATGAAGGATACGCCCTCCACGCCCATCGAGACGCTTAAGCGCCTCAGGCGCATGGCGCTTAATCAAGGGTTCACCACTGTTCATCTCGGCAATGTGCGATAAAAAAGGATTCCCGCGGGAATCCTTTTTTTATCACTTGAGTTCATCGAGGAAGGTCTCTCTGAGTATTTTCAGAATCCAGTCGACCTCCTCCTTCTTGATGATGAGGGGCGGTGCGAGACGGATGGTCTGTTCATGGGTCTCCTTGGCGAGGAGCCCCTTGTCCTTTAGGCGCTCGGTGAAGGGGCGCGCCTTGCCGTATTCCTCTTTCACTTCGATGGCGATGAAGAGTCCCTTGCCCCTTACTTCCTTGAAGACGGGCGAGTCGATGGCCCTGATGTGCTTGAGCATGTAGTCACCGAGTTCTGCGCTTCTCTCGTCGAGTCTCTCTTCGATGTGCACGTCCATCGCGGCCTCCGCCACGGCGCAGCCTAGAGGGTTGCCGCCGAAAGTGGAGCCGTGTGAGCCCGGGGTGATGACATCCATGACATCTTTGCGCGTGATCGCCGCGGAGACAGGGATGACGCCGCCGCCGAGGGCCTTGCCAACAAGCAGTACATCAGGCTTGATGCCGTCGTGCTCGAAACAGAACATCTTGCCCGTGCGGCAGAATCCGGTCTGGATCTCATCGGTCATGAGCAGCACATTGTGCTTTTCACAGATTTCCTTCGCCCGCTTAAGATAGCCTTCGCTCGGGATGATGACACCGGCTTCGCCCTGGATCGGTTCGACAAGGAATGCGACGGTGTTTTCGGTAATGGCCTCTTCAAGCGCTTCAGTGTCATCGAAGGGGATTTTTTTGAATCCGGGCGGGAAGGGACCGTAGTCCGCGCTGGCCGTCTCATCGGTCGAGAGGCCGGCGATGGTCGTCGTCCGGCCGTGGAAGTTGTTGTGGCAGACGATGATCTCGGCCTTGTCCTTCTCGACGCCTTTCACTCTGTAGCCCCAGCGACGGACGATTTTGATGCCCGTTTCAACGGCTTCGGCGCCGGTGTTCATCGGCAGGGCGACTTCGAAGCCGGACACCTCGCAGAGTTTTTTCAAGTACTTGCCGAGACGGTTGTTGTAGAAAGCGCGTGAGGTGAGCGTGAGTTTCTTGCTTTGTTCTTCAAGTGCTTGCATGATCTTGGGATGACGGTGTCCCTGATTGATGGCGGAATAAGAAGAGAGACAGTCGAGGTATTTCCTGCCTTCGGGGTCCCAGACCCACACCCCTTCAGCTTCGCTGATGACGATCGGGATGGGTTTGTAGTTCCGCGCACCGTACTGGGCTTCAAGTTCCATGTGCATTTTGGAAGATTCCATGTGGATCGGATCCGGCGATGCCGGACCCTTCCTCCTTTCTTGTGGAAGGTTTTTGATAGCGGTTTCATTCGCAACACTTACCAATATAGCACGGATAAGGCGCGCTCACAAGTTTTTAAAGCAATTTGATAGTTCGTGTCAATACTGTTTTATTCCATGCCAGGTGCAGTTTGAGGCTTTATGTGCTACAATGCGTATGAGAAAAAGAAGAGGAGACCGCGCATGAGAGGACCCTTGTACGTACTGTCGATTCTCACAGTCATATTCGCATTCCTGAGTGTCTATGCCGGCGGCGCGTCCCTTTTCCTTGAAGGCATCTCGACGGCGCTTTGGACGTTGCTTGAGACGACGCCGCTCATCCTCGTCGCGTTCTTTGTCGTCGGACAGATGGAGGAAGCGATCAATGCCGAGAAGATGAATGCCATGCTTGATAAGCACGACGGCTTCCGTGCCGTTGTCATCGTCGCGCTGTTAGGTGGGGCGTTTCCGGGCCCTCCCTATACGTATTATCCCTTCCTCGCCCGCCTCAGCGACAAACGGATGCCTGTCTATCTCTATTTTACTTTTCTAGCGGGCAAGCAGACCTACGATGTGACGCGGCTGCCCATGGAAGTGTCGCTCATATTCCCGCATATCGCCCTCATCAGGAATCTCATCACGCTTCCGATGCCGATTTTCATGGCGTTCATCTATCGTGTGGTCTTTGGCAGAAAGGACACGGTCGAATTCTTCAAGGGGTTCATCGGCGGGGGTGATGCGTGATGTTGTTGCCGACGCTTGTGTTCGCCGCCGTAGGAATCGGCGTGTTCATCTTCAATGCGCGAAAAGAGGACGGCAGGCACTGGCGAGCGAGCGAAGACGGCATGCGCTTTCTTTTGAAGATGCTGCCCATTGTGCTCATCGCCTTTCTGCTCGCGGGGTTCGTCGAAGTGCTCATCCCGGAAGCGTTCGTCAGGGACTGGCTTTCAGAAGAGGCCGGGATGCGCGGCATCTTCATCGGCACTATCGGCGGCATGTTCATGGTGATCGGGCCTTATGCCGCATTTCCCATCATCGCATCGATCTATGTGGCCGGCGGCGGCCTCGGCACCGTGGTTTCGCTCATCGGCGGCTGGAGCATGATGGGGTTTCACCGCATACCCTTCGAGAGTGGCTTCCTCGGTTTTCGCTTCTCCCTCATACGCTTGAGCGTCACGTTTCCCTTCGTCATACTCTCGGGCACCATCGCGCATATGATCGATGTCTTTATTCTCTGAGATGGAATTGTCTGGACGCTCACCGGCATTCGTGCTAGAATTAGCGCACAAAGCGAGGTGTTCCTATGGTCAAGGTGATCTTCTATTCCTATCTGAAGGACCTCTACGGCCGCACGGTCGAAGTCCAACATGAACCGGGCCTCACGGTCGGCGACATCGTAGAGCGGATCGGCATCTCGAGGCAGAAGGCACTGACTGTGCTCCTCGAAAAACAGGCTCTCGGCAGACAGGCCATGGATGTCGAGGTCGAACCGGACAGCACCATCCATATCCTGCCGCCGGCAGGAGGTGGGTAGAATGGAACGGTTCAAGGACAGCCTCGGAATCCTGAATGAGGAACAGTTCGAGCGGATTAAGCATGCGCGGATCCTTCTCGTCGGCCTCGGAGGTCTGGGCGGCTATATCGCGAACGGCCTTGTGAGGCTCGGTGTCGAGCGTTTCACGCTCGTCGACTATGACAGGTTCGAGACCTCCAATCTGAACCGCCAGCTCTTCTCGACCCCGGGAAACGTCGGGGAGAAGAAAGCGGATGTTTTAAGGCAGGCGATGAAGGAGATTTATCCCGATGTCTCCATTGAAGTGCATGACGGCGATTTAGCATCCCTCGATGATGCACCGGTTCAAAACGCCGACCTCATCATCGACGCGACCGACCATGTGGCCACAAAACTCGATATCGAACGCCTCGGCGCGGAATTTGAAAAACCAGTCCTTCATGGCGGCATCGGCGGCTGGTACGGGCAGCTCGGCATCATCACGCCCGGAGAGAAACTCATCTCCGCGCTTTATGGTGACAATGAAAAGGGCGTCGAGGAGACTCTCAAGTGCCCGACGTTCGCGCCGGCCGTCATCGGGAACCTCATGGTCGTCGAGGCGCTCAAGTTCCTCGCCGGCATGAAGCACGCCCTGATCAACCGCGTGCTTTTCGTCGATCTCTTGACCCATGATTACGACATCCTCTTCGATACTGAATGAAAGGGTGATTATATGCATCGCACATTGAAGAACGGCGTCACGATTCCCACCATCGGATTCGGCACATGGCTGATTCCGGAAGGTGATGAAGTGTATGAAGCTGTTTCCGAGGCACTGAAAAGGGGCTACCGCCTTATCGACACCGCCGAGCTATATGCCAATGAAAAAGGCATCGGACGTGCCATCGCCGATGCGTCTCTCCCAAGGGAGGACATATTCCTTACCACGAAACTTCCTCTCGGCGTCAAGGGCTATGACGCGACGCGAAGGGAATTCTTCGCATCGCTCGACCGTTTGAACCTCTCCTATATCGACCTCTATCTCATCCATGCCCCCGCACCAGTGCGGGACGCTTCTGATGAGGCGTCTCTTCAGGAAGACCTGGAATCCTGGCGTGCCATGGAGGACCTTTATGAAGAAGGGTATGTCCGCGCAATCGGTGTCTCCAATTTCGACCCCGATCATCTTGAAATCTTCAAACGGCATGTGCGGACCGATGTGATGGTCAATCAGATCCAGCTCCATCCGGGGCACATCCCCCGCGCCACCATCGAGGCCTGCAGGAAGGATAATATCGCCATCGAAGCCTATTCGCCGCTCGCGAAGGGAGGGGCCCTCGATGATCAGCGGCTCAGACGCCTTGCCGAACGACATTCAAAGACACCGGCCCAGATCGCCCTGCGCTGGTGCATTGAACATGGATTCATTCCGCTGCCGAAAAGCGCGACGCCTTCACGCATGTCGGAGAACATCGATGTGTTCGATTTCTCCCTGAGTGGCGAGGACATCGCCTATATCGGCGCCGCATGAGCCTCCTTCGGGAGGCTTTTTTTAATGACCGGCATGCCGGAGGGCCTGCAGACCTCTTTCCTTTAACGTGATGGCATCCCTGGTAAACTCAAGGAGGCCTTCATCCCGCATTTTCATCAACTCCCTGGTGAGCGAGGAGCGGTGGGTGTGCAGCTGTTCAGCTAGGGCGGTCTTACTTATGGGGAGCGAGATGGTACGTTGTTTTTCTTTTTCATACCGTTCGGCCAAGAATCCGAGGATACGCTCGCGGATCGTCTTCGCTGTGAGACGTGCAATGGTCCGGGTGAGATATCCGGTCCTCTCGGAGATGAAACGCATCATCTCCTGGAGGAATTCGGTGTGCGACTGCATATGACGAAGCAACGTCTCCTTGGGAATGTGCAGGACAATGGTTTCACTGAGTGTCTCGACAAGCATGTCATGGGTTGCTTTTCTTGAAAAGAGGCAGTTGGCGCTCAAGAGCGTGGGCGATTCGAAGGCCTCGATGAGTATGGATTCACCGCTCTTCTCGATATAGCGGATGGCGACGCTGCCTTCGAGCACGACATCGAGATAGTCACACGGAGAGGAAGGAAGATAGAGGGGCTCCTTTTTGTCATAACGTTTTGTCTCTTTCTTGCTGAGCGTACGGATGGATGCATCATCGAGCGCATGAAAGGGCGGTGTATTTGAAAGTAGCGTCGCGATTGTCTCTGAATGCATGGAAATCCTCCTTTCGTTACTATGGTAACGCTTTTTGCATGAAAATGCATGTACTATGTAAAAAAGAGGTGGTTCCATGCATAGATTCCTCCAGATATTCATACAGGTCGTCTTTCTAGCACTGTTCATCGTGCTCATCATCCAAGACATCATCCAGGTGTGGGTGGGTGTCTTCCTTGCAGGGCTATTGTTATCATTGGTGTTCTCCAGATTCTACTGCGGTTGGATATGCCCGATAAACACGTTGATGCGGACTGTGACAAAAGTCAAGGAGAAGACAGGTTTCAGGGGATTCGGGATTCCCAAGATATTGAAGCGCGAGCGCACGCGTTACGTTGTGCTCGCCCTCTTTGCCGGTCTCTTCGTATTCGTGATGGCTTCAGACGTCGAACTCCCCGTCCTGCCCTCTTTGCTGGCCATCGGCGTTTTACTGACGGTATTCTTTCCCGAACATCTCTTCCATCGGCACCTTTGTCCATACGGGACGCTCTTCAACCTCGTTTCGAGAAAGAGTGCATACAAGGTGCATATCGACGGCATGGAATGCATCAACTGCGGAAAATGCAGGGATGTGTGTCCATCAAATTCCATCAGTGAATGTGATTTTGCCCACCATATTCACAAGAAAGAGTGTCTCACCTGTCATGACTGCGTCCGTGAATGCCCCGTAGGGGCAATCGCTCATAAACGTTGAGCCGCTTCTAGCGGCTTATTTTTTGAACGCTTGTGACAAGCGACGCAAGCCGTGCTATAATCGAACTAACTTTGTATACGAGGTGATGCTGCATGTCGGAACAAGGATTATCCTTGAATCAGGACGCACGCAAAAGACTCGATGAAAGGATCGGAAAGATCTGTAAAAAGCACAAGGTCCAGGGCGCTTCAGTCGGGCTCATGGGAAAAGACGGACCGCTCTACATCAACACATACGGGGTTGTTGATGACACCGGCACAAAGAACACGCCGTCGCATAAGATGATGATCGGTTCGAACACCAAGATCCTGACTGCGCTCGCTGTACTCACACTCAAGGATGGCGGGAAACTCTCTCTCGATGCAGACATCCATGAATATCTTCCCGACTTCAGCATCAAGCGACGGTTTGAAGCACGTCCCATAACCGTCCGTCATCTTCTCATGCATGTGAGCGGCATCCCGAGCGATGACTGGGACCTCATCACCAATCCTGCGCTTTCCTTAAAGGCGTGTCTGGAGGTTCTCAAGGACGAATATCTCACTGCCTTGCCCGAGACAATGTTCGCTTATTCGAACATAGGCTACGGACTGCTGGGGCTGATTATAGAGCATGTATCGGGAATGCCCTATACCGACTATCTCGCAAAGCATGTTCTGAGACCGCTCGGGCTTTCCGTCGAGATCATAGACGATGACGCTGACCTGGCAGCTTCCGAGGGCCCTCTCTCGTGGGGGTTCGATAAGAAAAAAAAGGCCTGCAAGGACCTTCTCTCCAATCTGATCAGCGCCGGCAGCAGCACCTATGCCTCGCTTGAGGACATGCTCGCCCTGCTGAAGTTCTTCTTGAATCATGAAAAGCAGTCGCTGCTTGAGGAGGATACGATGCAGGAGATGCTCACGCCGCCGAAGGCGGCGTGGACACTTCCTGAAGGCATGAAAGTGGGTCTCGGCCTCATGCACCGAAAGGCGCCATACTATCATCAGGACGCCGGACCCTTCATCGGACACGGCGGCGCGACGATCTATCACCACAGTCTTTTTGATTTCTCCCTTGAGCACGGGTTTGGCATCACGGTGCTCACCAATTCAGAACGCGGCGCGCAAGCCGCCTACAGGATAAGCAATGCGCTCGCCATCGAGGCCTTCCGGGCAATAGGGATTGAGCTTCCGGAGACCCCTCCGAAGATCGGGGATGCCGAAGAAGCTGTGGACCATTCAATCGGCAAAGACTACGTCACCCCGTCGATGAAGCTGCCGGGGACAGTGAAGAAGGGAGAGCCGCGTCTTAAGTACGGCCCTCTCCCCTTCGCACTAAAACTACAGCGCGACGGGTATTATCAAGCAGCCCCGCGCGGCCTTTCACGTCTTCCGTTCTTTAAAGACACCATCAAGCGCCTTCGTTTCAAATCCGCAACGATTGCCGGGGAGGAAGTGCTTTTCCTGGAGCAAAGACTGGATTATCGTCATGACGTCGTGCCCTTCGCCGCACCTTTTGAAGCGAGCGAGTGCCCCGACGCATGGGAAGCAGCGCTGGGTGATTACGAAGTCGTCAATGAAAACCCTGTCCTGAGAAAACTCTGCGAAAAGGCAAGAGTGAAAAGAAAAGACGGCGACCTTGTTCTTTCCTTGAAACTTTTAAACCGGAAATACAAACACCATCTCAAGGTCCTTAACGATTCAGAAGCTGTCGTGCAAGGTCATGGTCGCGACGCATTGGGCACGGTGTTTCTTGAAAAGCGTGATGGCGATATCCACCTTAGGCACAAGGGACTTCTCCTCAAGAAACGACGGTAATCACTGAAACAAGGAGCCCTTTATGATGCTTTAAAAAAACTCGATTCCGTCGTATATGCTTGACAGACCCCCCTTTGCTCCCTTACAATTGAATTATCATCGGTCATTGGTTCGCCGTTTCAACTACCGTTAAAAAAAGAGGAGGAAGATTATGTCCGAAGAACAACAACCACAACAACCGCAACAGTCTCAACAGACGCAGCAGTATCCTCAGGACACACAGAACAAGGCGTGGGGTGTGTTGGGCTTCTGTATTCCCATCGTCGGTCTGATTCTATTTCTCGTCTGGAACAAGGACCGTCCCAAGGATGCGAAATATGCAGGTGTAGGCGCTTTGATCGCAGTCGGTGCCTATATAGTCTTCTGGATTGTCTACATCATTATCTTTGTAGCGATCGCTGCTGGTGCATCCTGAGTTTGGACAGGAAAGAACACATCTGCTGCGCCGGTGGCGCGGCTTTTTTTTATCACAATGAGGTGATCATGCATGGAGGACTGTGAACAATCGAATGATCAGAACAACCAGAGAACGCCGCGGACCACTCCGGAAAGACGCAGGGATGAAGGGAACATCGGATACGGGATCATCGGTTTCTGCGTCCCTGTGGCGGGTCTTGTCCTCTATCTCGTGTGGCGGGAGGAAAGGCCGGAAGATTCGAAATATGCAGGGATGGGGGCCTTGATCAACGTCATCGTCAGCTTCGGGATCCCCATATTGCTGTTCATTGTCTATTTCATCATCATAGTGGTCTTCGGGATTATATTCGGTGTGGCTGCATGAGAAAACAAATCCGACGCTACCTCCCCATGATCATGGGGTGCCATCAGATGCCTTCCCGCTGTCTTTACTATAAGGGCCGGCCGATGGTTGTCTGTGCACGGTGCACCGGGCAGATTATCGGTTTTTTCTCCGGCTTCGTCATTGTCTTTTTCCTGCCCGCCTCGTTTCTTTTCGTGCTCGCATTGCTTGCACCTATGATCATTGATGGGGTCATTCAGCGTCTGACGCCTTATGAAAGCCACAACATCATGCGTCTTCTCACTGGCTTCATCGGCGGCGTGGGCATCAACATGATCTTTTATCTCCTCGCTGAAATGACGGTTACATGGCTCATTCTATAAAAAAGCGCGCTGACTGCGCGCTTTTTAGAATCCGGCCTTCGTCTTCATCTCATCCCTTGTCTCCTCGATGAACTCGAGGAGACTCCTTAATGCGTTGTGAGGACGCTCAAGTGTATGCTGGATTTCATTCAGTGGAAGCTCTATGGTAATAATAGCTTCGGGAAGTGTCATTTTTTGTTCATCATTCATAAACACACATTGCTCCGGATTGAAGGGAAGGTCCATACTGGTGCCTTGCGTATATATTTCGTACTCATCGACCGTGCCGACTTTCCGGTAGAGGTCACCATCGATCATTGTGAAATGGAAGAAGAAGCTTCCGATGAATATGATTACAAGCATGCCTGTGATGAACAGTGCGAACGGAGGTTTCCGATGCACTTTCTCTTTTCTAGAACGACGTTTCTCCCATTGAAGGGCGAAGGCGAACAATACAAAAATAAGCGCCGCCACGAGCATCCAGAGTATTGTCATTTGTAGTTCCTCCCCTATAGAACTGACGGTTTCATGAGTAAGCAAATTATTATAAACAAGTATTGCTTTATTGAACAGCGCGGATATGTCGTAGTTTTTTAAAATGTAGGTGTATTCTCGCTGAGTGGCTTTCTACAAGGGAAAACTTTTGCCCGATATGTCTTTTGATGCTATGATAGAAGTATACTTATTAAGGAGGGATTGCATGGCAGAACAATATCATGAGCCGGCAGAATGGCTCGATGAGGACACGCGTGATACCACCCGCATCATCAAGAGCATCATGGAGGAGTTTGAAGCGGTTGATTGGTACAATCAGCGCATGAGTGCGACATCGGATGAATCGCTCTACGCCATCCTCAAGCATAATCGCGACGAGGAACTCGAGCATGCGGCGATGGGTATCGAATGGCTGAGACGCAAGATTCCTGAATTCGATGACGAACTCAAAGAGATTCTCTTCAAGGACGGCCCCATTACTGGCGACCATGGGGACGATGAAGAGGGCGGATCGCCTTCTAAAGGCCTTAATATCGGAAAGATGAAAGGATAGGAGGATACTATGGATCTATTGAAACGTACACTCGCCCCCGTGCCTAGCGAAGCGTGGGCCGAGATCGACGACCGCGCTGAAGAGGTGCTGACCACCCAGCTCGCCGCGCGACGGGTCCTGCATGTCGACGGTCCGCACGGTCCGGAGACAACAACGGTGCCCACCGGCCGGATCGATATCATCAAAAAAGGCGATAAGGGCGCCATCGGCGCCGGCGTCTACGGCGCTCAACCGCTCCTTGAATCGCGTATCCGCTTCGACCTCTCCCGCTGGGAACTCGACAATATTCTCCACGGTGAGAAGGATGTCGAGCTCGATGCTTTGGAGGACGCAGCGGAAAAAATCGCTCTTTTCGAAGAGGATGTCATCTATAACGGCTATCAGAAGGCCGGCATAAAGGGGCTGACACAACTCGCCGGTACCACCATGACGCTTGGTGAAAAGCCGGGTGAGATCCTGAAAAGCATCGCTTCCGGTGTATTGGCGATTGAAGACGCATACGCCGAGAAGCCCTACGACCTCATTGTCGGCGACGAGGTCTACAAGAAACTCTCCCAAAGCCATCCCGGCGGTGTCCTCCGCGTAGCGGTGGAAAACGTCATCGGTGGACGCGTCATCCGCTCGAAAGCTCTGGAAGGCGCACTCCTCATGCCTTATGATCATGAGGACCTCGATCTGACCGTCGGTCAGGACTACGCCGTCGGCTATAGCGCCCACGATGGTGAGAATGTGGAGCTTTTCCTGACGAACGCCTTCACATTCCGTTGTCTTGATGAAGCGATCATTGTCTACTACAAATAACGTGAAACGCCGGCCGATTTCGACATCGGCCGGCTTTTTTCATGGGCCTATCCCCTATCCATAAAAAAACAGCCCTGCGGGCTGCTTAGAGAACTGCCTTGATGTGCTTTTCAATGGCCGCGGGCTTCCGGTGCGGTCCGAAGCGTTTGACGACCTTTCCTTGCTTGTCGATGAGGAATTTGGTGAAGTTCCATTTGATGCTTTTCGTGGGGAAACTGCCTTTTTCTTTAGTCAGCCAGTCGAAGAGCGGATGGATGTTTTCACCCTTGACGGAGATCTTGTCGAATATGGGGAATGAGATATCATAAAGCATCGAGCATTTTTCTAAAATCTCAGCTCTCGGTTTGGTCTCCTGCTTGAAATCATTGGACGGGAACGCCAGGACGACGAAGCCTTCGTCCTTGTAGCGCTCATAGAGCTTCTGGAAACCTTCGAACTGATAGGCGAATCCGCATTCTGTGGCGGTGTTGACAACGAGCGCGGCCTGGTCCTTGTATTCGCTCAGGTTACGTTCCGTGCCGTGGATATCGGTAACTTGAAAATCGTATAGATTCATAAGAGTCCCTCCTTATGTTTTATTATAACAATCCAGCTAAAAAAGAGAATAGAAATGCGTTCGAAATTCAATCCCTATCAATAAGCGAGAAGAAGATGCGGAAGATGCCGAGGACTATAAGCGTGCCGATGAAGACGATGCCGGGAAGTATGAGGAGTGCGCCACCGCCTAGTGAAAAGACCTCTGTCCTCAGCATGAAGGCGATGAAGCCGACACTGGTGATGACCGCGCCGAGAAAGACGCCGAGGACATGGGCGTAGGCGAGGTGCACCAGGGGATAGAGTGTCATTGCAAGTGCAAGAAGGGGCATCAGGATCGTATCCCAGGTATGAAAAAGCGTGTGATCGAGGATCTCGACTCTGATGAACAATGCCACAAGCAGTGCTATATAGAGCGGATAAAAGACTTTATGCGATGCGCTTCGCATCACGACGACCTCCTTATTCCTGATGCAATCAGTGTAAATATATCCCGAGGATTTGTCAATCATGTGCCTATGGCCGTATTTCATTTCTCACGTTTTCATGTATAATACGAAGGGAAAGGATGGTTCTATGCAGATTGTCGCACTGCCGCATGATGATTCAAAGTATGCTCTTTTGAAAGAGAAAGGCTATTCCCTCGCTGCAAAAAGCGCCGCCGTAATCGCTTTAGAAGCGCAGACGCTCAGAGGTGTCGCCATCTTCACCGGCGATACGCTCGATGTCTTCGAAGCGGATCAGGACGCGGCGCCCCTCCTGCTTGAGAAACTCATGAAACGCACGCTCTATACAGAGCTCGCACTCGCCGCCCCGCTCAGAAGCAATGCCTTCCTGAAACAAAAAAGCACAAACGGCATAGTGAACAATCCCTATCGAAAGAAACCGCGACTAATCGATATCGGCACCCTTGCAAACGGCGCATCCAATGCCATCACCGATGTCCCTGGCGTGCGCGTCGGGCACGATACCATCAGGGAAGGCGACATCCAGACAGGCGTCACCGCCATCATCCCTTCAAGTGAGACTTTTCTGAAGCGCCCCCTCGCGGCGGTCGATGTGTTCAACGGCTTCACCAAATGCATCGGACTTCCCCAGATCGAGGTATCGGGCGCCCTCGAGACGCCCATACTGCTCACCAACACATTGAACGCGCCGAAGGTGGCCGACGCCCTTATCGATGTCATGATTGACAAGCATCCCGAGATCGGCCGCACGCATTCCACGGTATCGCCGCTGGTCCTGGAATGCAATGACGGATACCTGAACGATATCCAGCGCCGCCCGCTCTCGACAGACAATGTCTATAGCGCCCTCCGGCATGCCGACGCGCATGTCGCGGAGGGAAGCGTCGGCGCCGGCACCGGCATGCGCACGCACGGTTTCAGCGCCGGAATCGGCACCGCGTCGAGGCAAGTCCGAACCGGGGAATCCTCTTATGTAGTCGGTGTGCTTGTCAACGCCAACTTCCACGGCGATACCGCGAAGCACCTCAGGGTCAACGGCCGGAGAATCTTTGACGGAGCCTCGGAAAAGGAAGCGGAGCATGGCTCGATCAATATCGTCATCGCCACTGACGCCCCGCTTGAGCCCAGGCAGCTCAAGCATCTCGCCAAGCGTTCCATCATCGGCATCGGTCGCAGTGGCTCCATCGTCTCGCACGGGAGCGGCGATGTCGCCATCGCCTTCACAACCGCCAACACATCCCCCCGCAAGCATGCCGCGCGTTTCGACGTCCTCGATGACGCCGCCATATCACCGCTTTATCAAGGGGTGATTGAAGCGAGCGAGGAGGCCGTCCTGAACGCTTTGTTCCGGGCGGGACCAATCAAAGGGTATAGAGGCGACGCCCACAGCGTTCTCGAATATCTCGACCGTTTTGAGGATCTGTTCACGATTAGCGGATAGAAAAAAAGAGCGGCCGAGAAGCCGCTCTTTTCATACACAGAATACAAGGAAGGTCTTGATGTCGTCGAAATGCTTGCTTTGAAACTGCACAGTGTGCGCATCGATCTGTTTTGCGCCGGGATAGAACCCGTAGGCATACGCATCCAGATGTGAAGTGTATTCCACAGTGATTGTATAGCGGCGCGGCCTCTTAAGTGGCGAGGGTGGATTCTCAAGCGCCGCCCTGGCTTTCTTTTCAATCTCTCTGAGGCTTCTTTTCGGGTGATAAAAGCTGACGCCGGCGCCTTCGGCCTTGAATGTCGGAACGAATGTGAGCGAGGGTTGATGCTCGAGCGCATGATCACGCAGGGTCTCATCGCCCGAGACCAACACGGTGGGGACGCCTTTCTCGGCAGCGATCAAGGCGTTGACGAGGAACTCGCTGGCGATGTCGTCGTCGATATAGAGCTTGTGCACGCGCCGTGATGAGAGCGTATGCGCGAGCGGGTTGCCGCCGATACCGCCGGCGGCGTGATAGCCGATCATCATTGCGGCGTCGAAGCTCTCGTCGATGCCATACATCATATGATCCGGATGTCCGTTGAAGCGCTGGATGAAGCGTACGTCTTCATCGATGCGCTCCACATCCATGTTCTCCGCGCTGCCATGGGCGTCACGGAGAACGATCTCCGTGGCCCCCGCGGCCTTGGCGCCTTTGATCGCCGCCTGGACCTCTTCGCCCATGCGTCTGGCGAGCGGCGCATAGGCAGTGTCCTTCTTATCGGCCTGCGACCAGTGGGAGATACCGGTGATGCCTTCGATATCGGCACTGATGAATACTTTCATTTTGATTACCTCCTATAATGTATCGTCTATTTTTTCGAGCATGTCCTCGATGGAGGGAATGGTCTCCTCCAGGGCGCCTTCGAAGGGGCTTTTAAGTCCGGCAAGCTTCAAAAGTGCCTTGAAGGGCCTTTCGCCGCCCGCCTTGCATAGCTCGAGGTAGCTCTCCCATGCCTTCTGGGAATCTTCCAGCCGTCTGATGAGGTATTGGAAGGCGCATGTCTGCGCGAGGGTGTAGTCGATCATGTAGAAGGGGATGACGAAGATGTGCATGATCTTATGCCATTGCCCACCGCGTTCGAGGAACGGATCATCCTCGTAGTCGATGTAGGGCATGTAGGTCCTTTCCTTTTCCCGCCAGAGCGCCTTGCGCGCTTCCGGGGTCATGCCGGGGTCTTCGAATACATCGTGCTGGAATTCATCGATCGCGGCGCCGTAGGCGATGAGCCGGAGAGCGCTCGAGAGGTGGGCGAACTTGTATTTCTCCGTGTCCTCGCCGAAAAATCTCTCCGCGTAGGGCCAGGCGAAGAACTCCATGCTCATGGAGTGGATCTCCATGATGTCGGGGGAGGAGGAGAGGTATTCGGGGACGTCCTTGTCACGGCTCATGAACATCTGGAAGGCATGGCCGGCCTCGTGGGTTAGGACATCGACATCATGCTTCGTGCCGTTGAAGTTGGCGAAGATGAAGGGTGCGCGGTAGTCGGGGATGAATGTGCAGAAGCCCCCGCCGGCCTTGCCCTTCTTGGTCTTGAGGTCCATGAGCCCCTTTTCGCGCATGAAGGAGAAGAAGTGGTCCGTCTCCTCGCTCATGTCCTCATACATCCTGTCGGCTTCGTCGAGGAGGGCGTCGGAATCCTTTTTCGGCGTCGGATTGCCGCTTTTAAACTCAAGGGCGTGGTCGTAGTGCTTCATTGCCTTCAGGCCCAGACGTTTCTGTTTCTGCTTGGCGAGCTTTTCACTCAAGGGGACGATGTATCGCTTGACACGCTCTCGGAAGGCCTTTACGTCCTCGGGGCCGTAGTCGCTGCGGCCGAGACGGTTGTAGGCGAGAGGGATGAAGGAGTCGTAGCCGAGCTTTTCGGCGATCTTCACCCGCACATTCACGAGGTCGTCATAGAGCTTGTCGAGCGTCTCCTCCTGGGATGTGAAGAATTCGGACACCGCTTTTGAGGCGCGGCGCCTCGTGTCCCTCTCAGGGCTCTGGGTGAAGGGTGCCATCTCGCTCAGGTTGTAGGTCCCGCCGTTGAATTCAATCTCCGCCCCGGCGAGGATCTTGTTGTGCTCGGAGGCGAGGCTGTTCTCCCGCTGCAGGTCTTCGACGATGTCGTCGGAGAAGGTCTTGAGGGATTGTTCCGCCTTTTGAAAAAGCAGGTTTCCCTTCCTCTCTTTCAGACTCTCCTTGAACGATGCGCGGGAGAGTGCCTGATAGAAGCGATGGTTGAGACTTGAAAAGAGCGGACCGTTTTCGTCGAAGAACTGTTTCTCCTTTTCATAGAAAGCATCCTTGGTGTCGATGGAATGGCGGATGTGCGCCAGGGTCTTCATCGTGTTGAAACGTCTTCTCAGTGCATTGATCTCATCGAGGGCCTGTTCCTGTGCGTCCGGGTCCTTGGCGTTTTCAAATGCATCGAGCGCCTCTTTGAAGGCCGAAGATAATGCGTCCATGTCGGGTCTTTCATACTTGAAATCCTTGAAAGTCATCTAATCACCTCTTTTACAGTATAACACACCAGAAGCGCTCCTAGGGCACGTTTTTGGTATTCGTTCAGGATTAAGA
>PWEL01000043.1 GCA_003553945.1 Mollicutes bacterium
ATGAAATTGCGCTAGAATGAAATTAATCAAATATGACAAAAAGACCGGCCGGCATAACTATGATGTCAGCCGGTCTTTGATTTAGGGGGAGGAAAGACTATGCGTTTTACAAAAGGTCTTGCAGTGCTTTGTTCCGTCATTCTATTCGGCCTTGTAAGCGGCTGCGGATTAGTGCCTGACGATCTGTTTGATGATCTGCCGATCGATGAGCTTCCGGATTTCGAAGGCGAGGAGGATGTCACCGAGCATATCACACGGACTTCGAGAATCACCCATGACGGCGTCTCGGTCTCCAACTACACCGCTTCTCTTGAGTGTGAAGCGGCAAAGGGCGAGTTCCATGACCACCTTGAGGATGAAGGATATCAAGAGGTCGAAGAGGATCTTGACCAGACCTTCTTCGTACAGCACAACGGCGCACAGACCGGCGGTACCACCTTCGAGGATGACGATCATTACAAATACGTCTACATAAGCAGCGAGGATGAAGAAGCCGTCATCGTCACCATCAGGGCCAGCAAGGAGGACTATGAAGAGGAAGTGACAAACGAAAGACCTGATCATGGTGATTATGACGAGGACTTCACCATGCCGGACGATGATAAGGATGAAGGCGAGGAGCCGGAAATCATTGACCGCTACCCCGGTTCAGTGATGACCGAGCATCATCACATGATAGACAATGAACACGACAAGTACTGGATTGTCTATGTGGTAGAGGACTCACTCGATGATGTCTACGACTGCTATGTAGACATTCTTGAAGACACCTGGAATATCGAGAACCGTTTCATAGTCCCAGACGATGTCGCACAGGTTGAAGCCATCCGGGATGAATACTACACGCAGATCACCATGGAAGTGATCAATGACGATTTCATCACCATCTACTTCCATCTCGATGTCGCACCCGGGGAGTGATGAAGGATGGGACGTTTCTTTAGACACTTCCGGCCGAGACGGACGTCGGGACGCACAGGAGTGTTCCGCGTCAGGTCGATATTCCGACGCTACATGAGACGCATCATATCCCTGGTCGTTCTACTCATCATCCTTATTGTCTATTTCCTATTCGTCGCGTGAAAAAACGAAAAGCCCCCGTTACTTAGTCAATCGCTGAGTAAGCGGGGGCTTTTTATCGCCGGAGAGTCAAGAAAATGCCGAAGAACAGATGAATAAAGTCCCTCATCAACGGTATCAGACAGTGATTTAAAAGGATGCAAAGCACGTTGGGTGCGCACCCAATCATTTTTGGCCTGTTCCAGCATTATAGAAATTCAAACCCTGTGAAGCTGAAATCCGCCACACTACTTAGACTAAAATCTAACATACAGAACTCTATTCTCCAACGTGCCAGGGAAGGGAGATAAAGCCACGAAGTGCTCAATAGAAGTTTTAAAAACGGTAGTAATATCACGCATCTGAATATTTCCACAAGGCGAAATAACGATTCCCTCACACATCGTTCATGCCTGCAGAACCCTGATGAGGTCGTCCCGGATGAGATGATAACGTCGCGCGTGTTCATTGGGCACCCGGTGCAAAATGATGCCCCGTTTTTTACAAAGTTTTTCCTTCTTCTCATCGCGGCGTTTCACCTGCTCGCTGGTCCTGTGCTCGACGCCGTCGAGCTCGACGATCAGAATAGGATTGTGCGTATGCGCGTCGAACACCACGAAATCGAACTGCGAGGCATGAAAATAAGACAAGTCGTCTCCGGACATCTTCTTGAAGATGTTCGACGGCGTCACACCTTGCTTGACAGTATATTGCCGCTGCACGGTGAAGAGATGCTCGAGCGTCTTCAGGAATGCCTCTTCGAAAGGGGTCCTGGAGGGTTTGACGCCATGTATGCGTCTCTTGATGTGCTCATCGGCGCCAGCTGTGACCTCGCTCTCTTTCCGCCGCTTCACATAATCGACGAATTCCCTGAGGTCGCACGGTTCTCGGCTCTTCTCCTGCAAAGCGTCATAATCTCCTATCAGGATTAGATAATCCTTGGCGCGGGTGGCGGCGACATTGATGAGCTCGCGGTTGTTCTTGAGCCATTCGAATGTATAGGATCTGGTGTCGGGGGAGATGGAGAGCGAAAGCATGACGACATCCTTCTCATCCCCCTGGAAGGAATGGATGGTGCCGACGTTCACATCCGCCCCCTCGACATCTTGAAGGCGTGATTCGATCGTCTTCTTCTGCTGGCGGAACGGTGTGATGATGCCTATGGATCTGCCCTCGTGCGTCCTGAGAATCTGCTTTATCACATCCGCCTCCTTGGGACAGCTATGACGCTGGTAGGGATTCTCGTCGTTCTTGACATCCACAAACGAGAGCGCATCGTCATGGGCTTTCTGGGTCTCTATGATAAGGGCGTTGTCGTAGTGTTTCCGGTTACTGAAAGCGATGATATCCTTGTGCGAGCGGTAGTGGTGGCGCAGAAGAATGTATTTGGAGATCTCATCGACCTGCATCATCAGCTTGAGGAGGGAGTTCTCTTTGTAGTCGTAGGGTTTTCTCACGCTATAATGTCTCTTGAGCGTTTCACTGATATAGGGTTCGAGCGACACCACGGGCTCGAGCTGATTGGGGTCGCCGACAAGGAGAAGACGCTCCGCTCTCAGGATGGCGGGAAGCGCGTGGGCGATGGTCGCCTGACCGGCCTCGTCGATGACCGTCAGGTCGAACTGCGTCGCCGCCGGGCCTAGACGCACGGTGCTATGGAGCGTCGAAGCGATGAACGGGAACACCTCCTGCAGATGCCTGAAAGTCTTCGGGTCCTTGAGGTAATGACGGAACGCGCGGACGCGTTCGTTCTCGTCTTCGGTCTCGATGATCTCGAAAAGCTCGGCGTAGCGCGGTTTCTCGAGTCTCTTTATGCGCTCGATGGACATGTAGTTGAGCCAGGTCATGAAGTCGGCGTCCCGGACGCCGACTTCTTCGAGGATATCCTCGCCGGAATAGGCGGGCAATACTTTCAGGGCGCTTTCGAGCTTGTCCTTCTCGGCCTCGAGGATCATGCTGCGCATCGTTCCCTTGAGGCGCTCGAGCGTCGCATCGAGAACCTTCAAGCGCTCCTTGAGCTCGGTGCGCTGTTCATAGGTGGCGATTTTTTCATTCAGATCCTTCGTCCGGGAGAGCTTCTCCTTTTTGATGCGATCAAGGGAGAAGGGGCGGACATCGAAATCCTTGTAGGTCTCATGAAGCGTCTTAATGCGTTTCAAGGATTCCAGGAGTACATCACGGTTGCCCAGGCGGAGAATGGGGAAGGGGATCGGGTAGGTCTTTCTGTCCGTCTGATAGGCAAGTGTCGTAAGCTTATGGAAGATGCTGTCGAGCGGATGGTTGTTGCTGGCGGCGATGAGCGCCGTCTGCTCGTTGAAAAAGGAGGAGACGATCACGTTGAGTATGGACTGCATCTTCCCGGTCCCCGGGGGACCCTGCACATAGGTGATGTATTGTTTCAATGCGTTATGGATCATGCGCATCTGGTCGATGTCCACCTTGTCATCAAGGGGGACTATATAGCGCTCTCTCTTCAGCTTCTGTTGCTTCGTCATGTTGCCGAAGAACGCTTTGAGCGGGGTGGGGAGTTTCTGCTGTTACTTCAGATTGCTGATGGCGGCGAATTCGTTCCCTATATGCAGAGGGACATCCCGCACCATGTCCATGAGATACGGACGCTCATCGAGCGTCTCATTCGAAAGCAGGTTCTCCTCAAGACGGTCCGCGAAAGTTCTCGGATTCCGGGTATAGCCTTGCATGAACGTACTAGCGTCCATGTCGAGATAATGACTCAGGCTGTGGGAGTACTCCCCGCTCTTGAAGTTCGGATTGAACGTCGGAGTCTCTTCGGCGCGCAACGTCCCCTCTTTGGGATTGAACAGCACTCTACGGTGGGCGACGACGAACAATCCGCGCGATGTGCGGATGGATAGGTCGTTGATGGCGAGTTCGTGATGTCTTTGATAGACATCGCTCCGCTTGATGCGCTTGAGTTTCTCTATCCGTCTGACGACTTCGAGACGCTGGTAGTCATCGAGCGTATACACTCCCGCGCTTGAGAGGACCTCGGTGTCGATGCCGCGGACCATATCCTCCTCGTCAGCCTTCTGATACTCCTGCTTGTCGAGACGAAGGCATTCCTCAAGATATGAAAGAATCCTGCTGTCATAGCTGTCGTAGCCGAGCCAACGGAGTTTCTCGATGTTTTTATCAAGTTTTTCATACAAGGAATTCGGCGTCTCGTAGGTCGTCTCTTCAAGCACCTCCGCCGACTGTATCCGTTCGAACGCTATAGTCGTTTCTTTATGGGTGATGCCTTCCTCCAGATGCTTTTGGGGATTGTACATATCGACGAGGAGGCGCTTCCTACCAATCAGGACATCCTTTACCCCGATCCAGTAATAGGTGGTGTCCCTCTTTTTATTATGATAGACGATATAAAGCCACCGTCCGGACTTGATCGCTTTTGAGATTTCAATACCTGTATGTCTCATACATAAACCTCCCCTGCTTCTTCCCTTCCGTGAGAGACAAGGCGTGCCGCATCCGGCGGTGTTCAAGACAAATGGACGATAAGGCTAGGCCATCATCGTCTCATAATGGTTCTTTATCTCGGCGAGCGCCTGTTTCAACGACTTCTTCGTGATCTTCAGGTCATGCTGGCTCTGCCTTGCTGTCGCGCGCACATGGTGTGGATCGCCGTCGGTGTTCTCGACGTGGCTTATCAGGCTCGAATCCCCTTCAGCGCCGGTGGCGCTGTGGGGGATGGGACCGAAGATGATGCCGCAGTAGTTCTCGTTATGCCGCAGCTTGTGAATATTGAAATTTTGAACGTCATCGTAATCCACGATCTCGACCCTGTCCTTGTCGAAACCGTGCACCTTGGCGAGCTTCTGCGCTTCATGCTTGCTTATCTGCATATCGCCGAGGATGATCACCTTGGCGTCCTCCGCATATACAACGTCGGAATCCTCTGGTCGCGAAGGAGCTTCGAAGGCCTTTTTTTCTTCGACCTTGAGTGTCTCCGGGCCTCTTACAACGTCGAAGGTGACATCCTCGAAATCAATGGCGCCGTCGATCAGGGCTTCGAGTTCCTCTATACCCTTCTTGAAGCCCGGGAGCGTTTCAAAGGGATGTTCGGTGAAATACGTGCAGAAATTGCGGATGGCGTCTGTGAACCTTCCCGGATAGTGCTCGTGCAGCCTGGCGTAAAACAACAATAGATTCACAAGCGCTGTTTGCAGCGTTGACGTTGACCCGATCTTTTGATAGCGGGCTATCTTCTTCCTAAGCCTGCCGGGCTTTCTCAGGAAATACTCCAGCAACCGCTTGCCATACACCAACATGCTGTAGTAGTGATACCAGGGCGGGCGGTTCCTCCGGACCTCCTCCTTGTAGCACTGCAGAAGATTGTTGGCATGGATGTAGTCGTTCACCGAAAGACATAGGCGCACGCACTGATATACGGCCTGTTCGAAGACTTGGTCGCTTTCGAAGCTGTCGCGGCCTTCTTCTGTGATCCGTGGATAGAGATCATCGAAATAGGCTTTCTTCTTCGAATCGGGCTGCGATTCTATATCGAAGGCATCAGGCATCGAATCCCTCCCAAGATGCATGCTGGAAACAGGCGTCATGACGTTTCGCGGTGCGCGTGACCTCGCTGTCTTTTTGGCTGCCGTCATAGACAAGGATCAGTGTCTCTTTCGCCCGTGTCGCGCTGACATAGAACGCGTTCCGCTGATAGTAATCGAACGTGAAGTCCGGGGCGTTCAAGGCAAGGAGATAGACATGGTCGAACTCCAGACCCTTCGCGGTCTGATAGGTCATCAGGAAGATGCCCGTGGTGTTGAGCATGGTGTCCCGCCGGTTGTGATAGGCGTGGAAATTATCATCAGTGACCCGGGCGTCCTGCCTGAACAGACTTTCGTAATGATCGCGGACGCGTCCCTGCCTGTTCTTGAAGAGCGGAATCAGGACACCGATGCTTCTTTCCGGATATTTCAGGCTCTCTTCGATGATGTGCCGCGTCAGTTCCTGATCGTCCCGCACATCGAGAAGCCTCGGGTCGCGACCTTTCTTCGGCGCCGTGATGCGCCTCAGGGTGACTTCATTGAAAAAGTGGGGTTGTTCAAAGAGTTTCGCGGCGCGCTCAACCGCCTGTGTATTGCGGAAATTCACCGTGAGGTCATAGAACGCCTCTTCGATATCGAGCGCGTTGAATACTTCCGCACGCTTGATGTGCGTGATATCCGGTTCCGTCTTTAGAAGCGCGGGGGTGAATTTCTGGTTGTCATCGAAGAAGACGTACAGTCTAGCAGCGATCTTGTCGAGAAGGGTAAGGAGCTCCCGGGGCAAATCCTGTCCTTCGTCGATGAAGATGTATTCATACTGATGGACATAATCCGCCGCGTCCACATCCTGATGGATTCTCTCCCAGTCATAGACATATTTCTGTATCTGATAGCGTTCGATGACTTGTCCGTAATCCAGACCGAACGAGAGTTTCAGCCATCGGATCAGCCAGCTGTGCCAGGTCAGGACGACATCCCACTCCGATGAAGTCCTCACGTGGCGGCTCAGGAACTCGCTGAGCGGCCTGCTGTAGACGAGGAAGACAACGCCTTCCGCCGCTTCCTTCTCCAAAGTCCTATTCACCGCTTCAAGCGCGAGAACCGTCTTGCCGGTCCCGGGACCGCCCACGACGCCGAAGCGGGGTGTCTTCCCGATGCGAAAGAGCACCCGTTTCTGGATGCTGGTGTAGTGTTCGAAGGGGACCAGGAAGTCCTGCATGGCATCACCTCGTAAAAAGGCCGCACAAAAATCTCCCGGCGGGAGCTTGTACGGTCGTTTTTATTGTTGCGAGCAACCTTGAATACATGGCACATCCCCTTTGAGTGCATGCTGATAGTATTATAGCACATTACGAGGTGGATGGGAAAATGCAGGAAGGGACCGAGACAGTCCTCACGGGAATCTCCCGTGATTGCCCGCTTATCGTCTAGACCCTTATAGCCTTCTCGGAACACTCACAAGCATGCCGAACGGCATCGGGGCTCACACTTACTACATTCAACCGGAAATAGATAGGAATCCAGGATACTGACTGCGATTTTCGATATATTTTTAATTTTATCTAAATCCTATCGCTCTGTTTAAGAAAAGTACTGATACTATGAATATACTTTCTGAATATCAATGGGGAACGGAGTTGAATAGATCGAACTAATCAAGAACCTCACCCATTCCCTGATGGAATGATTCAT
>PWEL01000009.1 GCA_003553945.1 Mollicutes bacterium
ACAACAAGGGACTAGTTAGCATGAATGAAAACGGTGAACTCGGTTTACAGGACCTGTACGAGAGGGTTTATTCGGCAGATCTGGAAATCCATGCTGCCGCCCTGTTTGAAGAAGACCTGGACAGAGTGCATGTGTCGGTTACCCATATTGACGAAGGGCGGGAGGTTTTTAAAAGTGTTATTGATGACCCCGAAGATTTTCGTATAGCTACGGTTCCCCTGGAAAAGGGTGATCCCCAGTCTACAACCTTTCAAGTGCGCGCATGGGGAAGCAAAGGGGGCCGCAAAGTGGAAGCTCTACCCCTGGAATTAAGTGGTCTCAAGTTCGGTGAGGACCGCCGGGTGGATATGGGCACCCGCCTGGTGGTGGATATTTCCCCCCATAAGCTGGAAGCGGACGGTACATCTTCGGCGTTTATTACGGCAAGCCTGGTAACGGGCCCCGGGGACGAAGGCGAATACGAGGTGGAAGGCCTGCCGGTGCACTTTGAAATAACGCCCGAGGGAGAAGGGCATGCTTACCTGGAGCACGAAGAGGCGGAGACTGACGACCGGGGCACGGCCACTAACTGGTTTCATGCCGGTACCGTTCCGGAAGTATACACGGTCACTGTTACAATAGCCCCGGATGAAGAACAGGAAATCAGCACCGAAGCTACAGCCAGCACCCAGGCGGAACTGCAGATTCATTACATCTGGCAGCAGACCAACCTGGAGTTCTGGCGGGAGGGAACCACCAGGTGGCCCGACGAGGTAACGCCGGAGACCCCGGACGCCTCTTCGGCCGAGCTGGAAGATGAGGTTTACTGGTGTGTGGACAGTTCGCGCCTGGAGCTGGACCCCGATCAGGGCGAATCCAGCCTGCTGCGACAGGGTATGCTTTACGGGTGGGGGAACGAACTTTACCTGGATGAAGAGGTATCCGGTGATCCGGTACACTTCAAGCATACCTGGGAGGTCAGCCGCCCGGACGGTTCCGAGGACGATTCCGGTGAGTGGTATATCGCCTGGGAGCCGCAGGAGCACACCCAGTACACCGAACACGCCCTGCCGGAGGAGGTGAATGCCGAGATCACCGCGGAGGGGATTATCCTGAGCGGTTTGCACGAATTGTCGTTTATTGACTACCTCCATGATACTACATTCACCGGAGAGGAACCGCCGGTAATTTCCAGCGTTCCGGGTGCAAATTTGAATTCAGGGAACAGGTGGGGAATATATTCGCAGCGGTTTACCGATCCTTTCGAGGACGGTGCCGGTACCTTTTTCCAGCACGGAAGCGGTTTTAGCGAACCTATCACCTTTGAATTGCGGGAGGACGGAACTTATGAACCTTATAAACTCTGTTTTACCCTGGAGCAGGATATTTCCAGGCCCGCGCCCCTTTACACCGGGAGGGAGATTATAGGATATTGTGAGGCTTCCGGGGAAAGAAAGCCGGTGGTGGCCCCCAGCCATTATTACGAACCGGGGCAAGCGCCACTTCCGGCCGGCGATGGCAAGGTGCGGCTTAATTTTGCTTTAACCATGGTGGCTACCTTGGACGGCGAAGAGGTAGAGTTGGAGTTGCCCGACTGCGAAGAGCACGAGCCGCCCGAGGCGGATTTTGAATATGAACCTAAGGAGCCTGCAGAAGGCAAGTTAATTAGTTTTCTGGATGATTCCCGGTGGGAACAGCACGCCATTGTCTCCTGGGATTGGGATTTTGGCGACGGGGAGGTAAGCACCATGCGCTCTCCTGTCCACCGTTACCGGCAAAGTGGCACCTACCAGGTGGCCCTTACTGTAACGGACAGCAAGGGTTTCACCGATACCATAAGCAAAGAAGTTGTGGTGGAAAACCTACCCCCTGCGGCGGAGATAGATGACGTGACTGTCCTGGAGGGAGAACAGATCCCAATCAGGTTTACCGTTTCCGACCCGGGGCCCGAAGACAGCGAAAATCTTCAGGTCCAGCTTCAAGCGGATACTCCGGAACTATCCCCCTACGAGGATACCGTGGAGGCGGGCACCATAGACCTCCTCTATGAAGGCACCGTGTCTCCGGGAGAGTATAATCTTACCCTGACCGTTACGGACCAGGACGAAGCTTCTATAGTAGAGTCCGGAATTTTAACGGTGATTGCTTCTGAAGATGCCGAATTGACCGCCGGTTTTAGTTACCAGCCCAGCGAGCCGGAGGTTCAGGAGTTAGTATTTTTCCGGGATCACTCCTTTGGGGTGCAGGATATCGAAGCCTGGCATTGGGACTTTGGAGACGGACAGGGCAGCAGTGAACAGGAGCCTTCACACCGGTTTGCCGAAGCCGCCGCTTATCCCGTTACCCTTACGGTCACGGACACCGATGGGCAGACGGACAGCCTGACCCGTACCGTTACAGTGGGAGAACCGGCCGGCCCCGACCCGGTTATCTACTCTTGCGGTTCCCTGGACCCGGTAGAGTGCGAATTTTTGCATCTTTTAAACGCTTACCGCATTGAAAACAATCTTCCCATTGTCGAATATTCTTCTACTTTGACCGCGGCTTCCCGCAGGCACAGCGAAGACATGGCTGAACACGAGTTCTGGGAGCACGTGGGAAGCGACGGAAGCACTCCCCGGGAGCGGATCATCGAAGCGGGCTACCCGGAAGAGACGGTTACGGGTGAGAACGTGGCGGTTGCCGTAACCAGTGATGCCGAAGCAGTTTTTTACCAGTGGAAGACCTCCCCAGGCCACCACGAAAACATGCTGCGGCCTCAGTGGCGCGCGGTAGGTCTGGCCCGTATCCAGGGGGAGGATGGCCGCTGGTACTGGACCAACAAGTTTGGCGACCTGCTGGATGCGCCGGCCGGGGAAAACTGCAATCAGGAAAACCACCAGGCCAACCAGAACAGTGAACTGGAAAGTACAGGTATGGACACTTTATTTAAAACTCAGCTCACAGCTTTTAATTATGAGTTAATGAGCAGCAGCGTGAAAAATACAGCCGCTGCAACAAAATCGATTATCAACAAAGTGCTAGTGTATTCTCAAACGGAGGATGAGGAATATCCTCCCGTTCCCGCTCTGGTAGTTTATCCTGCCAGCCCGGGACCCGGCAGCCAGGTTACTTTTGTTAACCGTTCGCGGGATACCGGCGGTGAACCCATAGCTGCTATTTTGAACCCAGGGGAAGGCCTGGCAGAGGTCTCCTTGGAAGCAGGGGAAGTTTTTGAACAAACCTATACAGGTGAAGAGGATGTTCGTGTATCCTTAACAGCTGTAGATGCAGAAGGTGCAAGCCTGGAAGTATCACGCCTCCTGCAGTTTCGCGATCTTATTCCATCTTCCCTAACCTATTACGGGCCGGAAAGCGGTATTGTAGGCGAGATGGTGTACCTGGAGGCTTTGCTTAAAGTAAAAGGGACAGAACCATGGCAAGGCGGTATTGGTGAAGCCCCGGTTACTTTTACCCTGGATGATCTCAGTGTTACCGGAACTACCAATCCGGTGCAGTATGGGCATACGTTTGTGTACGTTAGTATGGAGCTGGAAGATATTGAACCGGGCATCTACGACCTGGAGATCTCCTTTCCCGGCTGTCAAGATTATGCCTCCACAAGTACCGTTGTGCCTTTCAGGGTGTGGCCTCACCAGCCGCCCATGGCTAACGCTGCAGGGCCCTACGGGGGCTATGTGGATAACCCGGTATTTTTTGACGCTTCTGGTTCCAGGGAAGGTGATTTTCCCATAGCTACTTATGAATGGGATGTAAACAATGATGGCAGCTTTGAAGCAATTACCGAAGAACCGATATTTGAATACGCTTATTCCGCTATCTATGATGGTGAAGCAAGGCTGCGGGTTACCGATACGGAAGGTATCTACAGAGAGGATACCACCCGGGTGATAGTAGTGGAAGGAGAACCGTCTAGTGGTTTCACTTCCAGGGTAAACTTATCCAGCGACAGCGTGGAAGCGGATGACTACAGCATTAGTCCTTCTCTCAGCGCCGACGGCCGCTACGTGGCTTTTGCCTCTGCCGCCACTAACCTGGTGGAAGGGGCAGACAGCGGGCGGGAGCAGGTTTATGTGCGCGACCGCCAAAATGGCGAGACGGTGCTTATTAGCCATAACGCGGAAGGGGAAGCGGGGACCAATCACAGCTGGAACCCTTCCATAAGCGGTGATGGACGCTATATAGCCTTTCAATCTTATGCCCGGAACCTGGTGCCGGAATTTACTACTGCATGGCGTCGGCACATATTTGTTTATGACCGGGATGCCAATGAAACGGGAGTATTTGACCAGGTCCAGGAAGAAGGTGGAGTCGCGGTTGAACTGGTAAGCATGGCCCCCGGTGGAAACCAGGGGGATAGTTTTAGCGAGAAGCCGATTATTAGCGACCACGGTCGTTACGTGACTTTTGAATCTTATGCAGGAAACTTGACTTCTGAAGATCCCGGGGGAAGTAAACAGGTTTACCGGCGGGATCTCCAGGAAGGGCAGACGGAGATGGTCAGCGTTTCCTCTGCAGGCATACCCGCTGAGTATTCTTGTGCCAACCGGGCCTCCATGAGCCCGGACGGCCGATATGTGGCATTTCGCTCCCAGGCCAATAACCTGACCGAAGAGGACACCGACTGGAACAGCAGCATCTACCTCCGAGACATGGTGGAGGGAAATACTACCCTGGTCAGCATAAGCGGCGCGGGAGAGCCCGGCTACGGTTACAGCGAATATCCTTCTATCAGCGCTGACGGCCGCTACGTGGCTTTCCAATCCACGGCTGAAAACCTGGCAGATATGGAACTGGAAAGGCGGACCAATTATATCTACGTACACGATAGAAATACCGCCGAGACGGTTATCATAGCACCGGAAGACATGACGGGAGAAATTTCTTCTTATGACCGCAGTCTCCCTTCCATCAGCGCTGATGGCCGGTATGTGGCCTTTCTGTCCGGCGACCCGCTGCTGGCGGCGGGCAAAGATTCAAGTAGAAACGATCTGTTTTTATACGACCGAGATGCCAACGAAACCGGGGCATACGATGAACCCGGCGGCACTCAGGTTACGCTGGAGAGCGTTTGCAGCACCGGGCAGGCAGGAAACGACAAAGTTGTGGATTGGGAATGCTGGTACCGCAGCACCCCTGCATTTTGTGAAGAGGCCCGCTTTATTGCCTTTGCTTCCAACGCCACCAACCTGGCGCCGGGCATTAACAACAACACCACCAACGTATTTATCCGGGACCGTGCCCCGGAGGCGGAGGTGATTACCCAACTTAATTATACCGGCCCATTAGCCTGGGTAGAGGGCGGAAAAGTTACACTGGAAGCTTGCCTCAGTGATATGGAAACCGGCCAGGGCTTAGAGGGAATGGTGGTTTCATATACGCTGGGTTCCCTCACAGAAGAAGTTTCAACCGAGGAAGATGGAGCAGCAGCGGTTACCTTTGATTTGTCTTTACTTGACCCCGGAACTTATAGTCTGGTGGTTGAATTTGTGGGTGACTTAACCCACTCCCCTGCCCTGGATACCCATGATTTTGTAGTAGCGGAGAACAATGCTCCTGTGGCTAAAGCAGGTGATTTTTACCGTGTCTTCGACGGCGAAGATTTATTCCTGGACGGAAGCGCTTCCTTTGATGATGACCCCGGTGACCAAGTTGTGTCATGGGATTGGGACCTCACAGGGAACGGTGATTTTAATGACGCCACAGGCAAGACTATATCCCTTGGGTGGGAAGAAGTAGAAGAGCTGATATGCGGGGGCACCGCAGACGAAACCCACGTATATAACATCGCGCTGCAGGTTACCGATACTATGGGAGAAGTCGGTATAGATAGTGCTGACGTGGAGGTTATCGTGGATTTTGCTCTTGAGGTTCTTCCGGAAGCCCAACCGGTTTCTCCTGGTGGTTCTAACGCCTTTGCCGTAAGTCTACTGGCCGTGGAAGATTTCCAGGAAGAAGTGAGCCTGAAGGTGCAAGACCTGCCTAAAGGACTCAGCGCCGAAATCAGTGACCAAACTATTGTTCCTGGGGATGTTTCAGTTCTAACTATTAGTGCCGAGCCTGATGCACCTACAGATATTTTTGAAATTGTGGTAGAAGGCACCAGCGTAGGGAAGATTCGTTCCACAACTGCCGCTATTCGGGTGGCTTATGGCCTTATACCAAAAGCTTACGGGGATATCGCAGGGCAAATAACCGATGAGGAAACCGGAGAGCCACTTGCTGAAGTAAGAGTGAAAATCGGAACTAAGACCCTTACCACTGATAGTGAAGGGAAATTTCACCGGGAAGAAGTACCCTTAGGACACAACAATGCTCCCCGCAATTACACGGTGAGTATCGAACATAACGGTTACTGGCCGATACACGAAACAGTAACAGCTATATCAGGAGTAGTGAGTCAGGTAGACCTGCCACTGATTAAAGAACGCACCGGTTCCGTGGAGGGACAGGTAATGGTGGGCCTAATAGAGGAAGATGAACCGGTGCCTACAGAAGAGGCTCTCTCAGAGGCCAGCGTTACTATAATATCTCCTCCTGGAGATCAAATCAACGTAGATAGCCAGGGCAACTACCTTCTTTCTGATCTGGAACTGCGGCACAATAACACACCACGAACATACCGTATCCAGGCCGAAGCGGAAGGATACTGGCCTCAAGAAAAGACCGTATCTGTGGAAGCCGATGATACCAAGACGCTGGATTTTGAACTTGTGGAAAAGTGCTATACTGAACTGGTCGGCGGCAGTATATCAGTGGAACTGCAAGATGGCTCCACCATTCCCGTGGAAGGAGCACTTTTAGCCTTAGTTCCGCGAAACAGGGTGCCGGGATGGCACACTGACCCGCACTCTGACATTACTATTAACGATCCTGAAGATTTCTTTAGCCTTTTCCCGGGAGCACAAACCGGGGTGTCCGGGCAGGATGGTGCGCTGGATTTTAATTTCCCTGTAGAGTTGACTCTAGGTTACAATAACTTCCCCCCGGGACGTTATGCCTTTTACGTTGCCTTCCCCCCAGAAAGCGGAGAGGGTCCTCCATGGGAGTTTACGCATGGTTACTGGGTTTTCCACACCCATCAGTGTGGTGAAGAGATAGAAG
>PWEL01000023.1 GCA_003553945.1 Mollicutes bacterium
ATTATAATAAAGAATATAATAAACTTATTACCGGGGATGAGTTGTTGAAAATGGCTTGCGATAAAGTCAAAGAGATACAATTAGGTAGCCTCTCGTAAAGTCTTTTAGAAGAGCGAAGCTTGGGTCTTAAAGTGCAGCAGATAATGTTTTTGCTCTTTGACAACTTCATATGGCGATATCAGGCAGTAGCTGTAGGGAAGGCGCGAGGCTATGGACTTAAAAAAAGGCGCAAGAAGCTGTTTCCGAGCGCGAGCATTTTTGCCCCGGAAGAGTAAGCATCATAATGAAACGAAGAACTAAGCTACGTCATGCTCTGTGGCCAGCTCTTTCATTAGAGAGCCACCTGATACAACCTTAACCTGGGCGTCCAGATGCACATTTACAGCAGCCAAAGTAGCCCACCAGAACCACTGTTTATCTGAACGCGCTCTTAAACTCTCAATAAGATAATCCACCAGTAGTCTTTTTAAAGACCTCTCGGTGGAGGAGCGCCGGGCGTAGATCTTTTTCCAAGTCTTAGTGCTCCTGGGTGTTTTGGTAAACAATCGCAGATCTTTTTCCGGTCGGGTGTATTTTACCTTACCGTAGTTGGAACTCGAACAAGACTCCTTAAACTCACAATTATTCAGGTTTTTGTACTTAGGGCAACGCCACTTAAGCCGGTATCTTTTTTGGTCTACGCCCCAAAAAACCATTTTTAAGTCAGCCTGGCATACCGGGATGCCCTTAGGATCAATGGTAACCGTATCATCATCTCCCCTTTTCTTCTTAGCCCGCGGGTTAAGATCGATAAAGGGCTCAACTTCCTTCTCATTTAGCAAGCGATAAATAGGATAAGCATCATGAGCAGAATCCAAAAGCACCTTATCAAAACCGAACTCCGGCAAAACAGACCCCAGTTGGTCAAAAGCCATCACAAAAGTAATACTGTCATGGCAAGAGGCTTGTCTTAAAGAAAGCATCAGGGGCAAATCATTTGGACTGTTAGCAGCATTGAGGCAGTACAGGGTGTGTCCGTAAAACCAGCACCGGTGGTAGCTATCCCACCCCCAGTTAGCGTTAACGTCGGTATAATAGCGGGGGCAACTGCAGCGGTAGATACCCTTTTGTTTGCAATCGCACACCTTTTTGCCGCGAGCGCTTCCTCCTGTGGCAAGGGGCGCGCCATCACCGGCAAAAGTCAAATGGGAGGTATCACCCAAAAGGTTTAGCTCTGCCGAAGGTTTTACGGCACACTCTGCTAATATATCCTGCAGCAGTCTTTCCGGCCCGCTGCCCAAAGACTTACCCTTAAGTATCTTCCTTACCAGTTCATCTACCGTATCCGGGTTATCTGGGGGTAACTTTTCATTAGCCTTTAGCTCTTTTTTCTTTTTCTGCAGCGGAGGTCTCAAAACTTTATGGGGGACTTCAGCCAGCCACAGCCGGTTAAAAAGATCGTAGAAATTGCCCACCCCTGGAAGCTCATCGGGGTCAAACCCGCAAGCTATAGCTAAAACTTCATCCGATCTTAACCACTGGACCATTTTGGTGATGCTGATCTGGTAATGAACCGCCAGAACCATAGCTCTAAAAATTTCCGGCTGTTTGACCGCCGGTCGCCCGATAAGAGAGTACATGGGCTCTACCAGTTCTTTTAGAGGATCTAAATTTAAAGAATAAACCTTTTCCAGCGCTTTGGCATGGAAGCATACTTTGGCTGGTTCACCAATCAGCAACACGCGTAATTGTTCTTTCAGTCGTTCCTGAAATTTGGCGTGGATGCGCCAGGGACCGAGCATAAAAAATCGCCTCCTTGAAATCGGTATTAGAGACTGTCAAATAATGTCTCTAAGTCGATTTTGGGGCGAGTTCAAAATTGTCAAGCCTCATATGTGGCCCTGGTAAGCCTTATATGCTGATTATCTAATTGTATTTAAAGATATTAGCGCATATTGCCTAATATCGCCACATGAAGTTGTCGCAAAAATGGGGGTGAAAAGAAAACCTCCATGGGGCAAAAACACCATGGAGACTTAAGTTTGAGTTTCCGAATAACTACAAATATTTTAAGGAGGTATTTCTTGTGAAAAATGTATTAACTCTTTTGGTGGCGGCTGTCTTTGTGTTCAATTTAGCTGGGGCGGGATTGGCAAATTCTCTTGCGCCGGATGAAATCGAAAACAAGTTAGAAGAAGTAAAAGAGATTGAAACTATAGAAGAGTTAGAAGAAGCCCAAGAAGATCTACAAAAAAATATAAATACGCAAATAAAAGACATAAAAGAAGAGGCTTCAAAAACCATGACGGAAGTTGAAATTGATGTTATAAAGGATAAAACTGATAATATAGAGTACATCTTAAAGAGTTTCAAAGAGCCTGTAGTATTATTTGATGCAAACATTAGATCATCAAAAACTTTAGATACTGAAGATACTGATATGGACATTTATAGCAGTAGTTTTCCTCCGGAAACATATGAAGAAACTAACATAAGAACGCCTTCTATTTCTGGCACCACAGTTACACTTAAAACAACTGTTAATGTAAATAGGTATAGAGATGACAATGAGTGTGGGGCCCGATTAAATTATGTAGATTACAGCTGGGAAACTAGTGATCAACTTACCAATTGTTCAATCAGAGGTTGGAATGGTGGTGGTGTCGGGGAGGTAGATTACTACATTCACCAATGGTGTGTTGATTTAGTAAGTAATCCTTATTACGAGAAAGATGATACATGGCAAACTCTCCCCTTTTATTCTTATGGAGAAGAAACCACTGTAGATGCAACTGATGAAGTTAATGAACATGCTTATTGGGTAAGTCACTCAGGAGTGGGTGGAGGAGTAGGTAGTTATGAAGCTGAATGGGAAGTGTATTTTGCTACTTGGGACGGAGATTCTACCTTTACGGTAGAATATAGCAATCCTAAATATTGGGGAGATGGACAAACGTTTGATGATGCACCTTTAGAGTGTATTCAGAAAGTCCTCAGGTAACGGGTAGGTGTAAGAGTAAGTTAAATAACAATAAATACCTTTAATGCTATTAAATATCATTTTTTCTCAATTATTGGCAGGCCGAAGCAAGCCCTCCTTCCCTGCAGCAGGCGTGAGGCTGTATGTGACAAGACCGACCAGGGCGCGGTCTTAAATCCGACAAAAGCAACGAGCCAATCAAGCGCAGGCAGCGGTGATGCCAATGCCCAGAAAACGTAGCAGCAGGCCCTTTTTATCCAATTCCGATATTTTCAGCTCCTGTTTCACCCAGGCCTTTAAGTGCATATTTATTGCTAGCTAAACAAAATCACCCCGCATGGGGGTTAAAAATATTTATCCACTGCGCTTGAAGCGGCGTGGATAAAGGGTCTCAGACTTTCTGAAACTACTCAAGTTTTATTTTTGGAGGTGTTATTTTTGAAAAATAAACCTATTTATAGTACATACGGGATTTATTGTTTAATTTTTATTATCGGTTTACTATTAATCCATTTAATAACTTCTACTCATATATCATTAGTATATTCTGGTGGACCAAAAGTCCAAGCTCAGGAGATGCTATCAACTTTTATTATTAGAGCTGTTGGCTGTATGCTCTTTGGTATTTTGATAAAATGGAAAAATACTTTAAGTATATTTAAAGGCAATCTAAAACCAAATCTTAAATTAATACCTGGCATAATCTTAGCAGCTATGGCACTGGTACCACCGTATTATTCAATGTTAGTTTTCCCAATAACTTCTACCCCCTCGCCAGATTTGTCACACTTGTTGCATTTATTGCTTGAGTTGGACTTAAACCATTTTTTTAGAGCTTTGATAATAGGTCCCTACCAACATGGAGAGATTATTTTTATTCCTATTATTAGTATTGCTGCTGGTGTTCTTATAATTGAAGGCCTGCTTAAAGACAAATGGCAAACCGGCTGCTTTGGCTAATGAGGAACTACCGGAAAAGGAATAGAAGATAAAGAAAGAAGACAAAGAACGGAAAATATAAAAACTTAAAACGCCTGAAGGTGCCGAAAGACAAGGCGTGTAGGTTTTGGAATAATTATGGGATTAATAGGTGGTATTTTGCTGGTTGTGAAAAACAAACATATTAGAAACAAAAAAGATACTTTAGTGGTACTAAAATCTGATGCGTTTTCTATTTTAATTATATTAGGTATTGGTTACTTTTTAATTGGATGTTTAATTCCGTCGTTCAGATGCTGTTTATTGCTAATTATGGGTGGAATATATTCGCATAGAATATGTAATAAATATTTCCTAAACGAACCTTCCAGATAAGTGGGGACAGAGCCAAGAGTCCTTGGGTACACCCCTACGTACTCTCTATTGCCTTTTTTGCTGCTTGAAATACCATAACCATCCCCGCAAAAAAGAATAAAACCCCTATTATAAAACCAGCAGTTAACCCGGCACGCAAATACAGGGTAAATAAACCAGCCAGCATAAACACCGTAAAAAACAAAGAACTTACTATCTCCCATTTATCTCGGGAGATAACTTTTCTGCCTCTGATAAGTTCATACCCCAAAACGGTCAAACCACCTGCGACACCAAATACCCCTACGATTAGCCAAGCATAATAAGCCATATCAGCTGTATCCATTTTTTCCTCCTGTGCATGTTATATAGATGGTGATGAATGTGACAGGTACTCCGTCCCCCTGTCACATCAGGCCTGCCATTATATCCTGGTACTGGAACAGGCCGCCCAGCCCGCCGGTGTGCACGAATAAGACCGAGGAACCCTGGGGGATGGTGCCGTTTTTAACCAGGTCCACCAGGCCGTAGAAGCCTTTCCCGGAATAAACGGGGTCCAAGAAAAAGCCCGCCCTGGCGGCGGCATACCCTATTATATCTACTACTTCTTTATCCACGCTTCCGTATCCGCCAAAGCCGTAACCGTCCACCGTAGAGGACCTCACTTCCTCCCTGGAGATGTCTCCGGGATAGCCGTCTCCTATGTCCAGTAATCCGCCTAGTCCCTGTATCAAGTTATATACGTCATCGATTACTTCTTCCGGCGGATCTCCTACCCCGATGCCCAGGGGTTTTATTTCGGGAGCCAGGAGCTTCAGTCCCAGGGTAAGGCCGGCCATGGTCCCGCCGCTGCTGGATGCTGCAACCACGTAGTCCAGCTTCGCTCCGATTTCTTCCCGGTATTCGGTTATCTCCACGGCGGCTTCCACGTAGCCCAGGGCCCCTACGGGGCTGGAGCCGCCCAGCGGGCAAGCGTAAGGATTTTTACCGGCATCCCTTAGTTCCCCGGCCAGTTTCTCCATGTAGCCGTTTAGCTCCTTGCTGCTTTCCACCTGGTGGATATGAACCTCCTCCGTCATCATACGGTCCAGCAGTAAATTTCCCTTGCTTTCATCACTTCCCTTTAACACCAGCGCCGGCTTCATGCCTTTTTTCCTTGCCGCTACTGCAGCCTGCAGGGCGTGATTGGAGTTGACCCCGCCGATGGTAATAAAGGTATCAACACCCCGGGCAAGGGCGTCTCCTATCAGGTATTCCAGCTTTCGGCTCTTGTTGCCTCCCAGGGCCAGGCCGGTGAGATCGTCCCTCTTGATATAGAGCTCTACTCCCAGTTCCCGGCTCAAGTTATCCGCCCTGGTCACGGGTGTTTTGCCCCACAAAAGGTTTTCTTTGGGAAAACGGGACAGCTTACTTTTTAAACCTGACACACGCAACTTTCACCCTCCTCTAAACTGGTAAACTGGCTGTTGCTTTTTTGACATCAACTTGTTTTAAAATGGGCTTTACTTTATTAATATTTCGAAGTTTAAAAAGCGTTACAGGAGATTGCTAAATATGCTTTTTGAACCATAATGGTCCCGGTTCACCTGAAGGAGACCCGCCTGATAAATTACTGATAACCTCTTTCAGGCATCAGTACTCTAAAAAGAAAATAGGGAACCCTGCAGGGCACCTTCCCAATGATCCGGGAGATCCGGGAGAAGAGTTTTCATTCACCATGAAACTATTAATCAGGGATCTTGATACCTGCCCTTTCAAAAAACGCTGCCTGAGTTTCGGTCCAGTTTTTCTATAGCATAACAAAGACCGCCGGCTCCGCTTAATGGAATTTTTCACTACAGTGTTAGATTAACATATATGTATTGCCCGGTGTTATACCAAAAACAGCGCCCCCACCAGGTAGGGCAGCAGGGCCAGGACTGCCAGCGCCGGATGGCCCCGCCGGACAGTATTCTTATCGTCCCAGGAGAAAAGGTATCCCGCCAGCATAAAAGCCACAATACCGCCGGCCAGAAGGGCGAGCAATCCATACCAAGAAGCGTATAAAGCCTCCTCCCCGTAGGCCAGGCCGTGGAAAGATTGCATGGCATACGAAGCGGGCAGCAGGTGGCCTATTTTAACAAAAGTTTCCGGCAGGGTATCTGCCGGCACCATCATGCCGCTTAACAGGATGGAAGGGAGAAAGATCAGTTGAGACCAGAGCACGTTTACGCGGCTGCTGGAAGAAATCACCCCGATAAGGGAGCCCAATCCGCTGCAGGCGAAGGCCACCGCCAGGAATACCAGCAGAAACGCAGGCCAGCTTTCCGGAACAGGCGCGGAAAAAATGGCCGGCGCCACGGCGGATATTATTACTGCCGCCAGCAACACGTGCAGGCCCGTAGAAAGGGCTGTCACTGCCATCAGGTTGGACGAAGGAATTCCGTTAACCCGGTAGTTGCGCAACACCCCCGCCTCCCGGGATTCCACCAGGGGAGCCGGCAGCCCCACGATAGTCCCGGTCAGCACCGCAAAAATTGCCATGGCGGGGATAATCTGTTCAATAAACTCGGGATTCACTTCTTCCATCATCCCCCCGACCATGAAAAAGAAACCCAGGGGCAACAAGTAGTTCATCAGCAAAAGGGTGCGATGGCGCAGACCCGCCAGGAATTCGTAAGATAAGTGCAATATAAACACTTGCATAAGCGTAACCTCCTGAAAGTATTTATCTAAACAACTACCCCACCACTCGCCATTCTTATTTTTGTAATTAATGTGTAGAAGCCCCCGGCTTAATCCCTGCCGGTAAGTTCCAGGAACCGCTCCTCCA